>JAFGVJ010000205.1 GCA_016938055.1 Prolixibacteraceae bacterium | reverse complement strand
TGCTGATTGGCATGGCAGGCTCCCAGTTATTGTTGCCTTCCTGATGGGCTGTAATGATTGATTCCCCGGCATTTTCAATAATCATCCAGTTTCCCCGGACAGTTGCCACACTGGTATCTGATGAAGTAAAGCTCACGTCTAAACCTACATCTGAATCCGCAGTCAGCTCAACCGAATCAACCCCAAAAACTACATCTCCCATCATTTCAAATTGAAGGGATTGTAAGCCCTTTAACACTTCAATGTTCAGTACTTTTTCCGCTTCGTTCCAAAACTGATTACCGCTGTTGACAAAACGCAGGGTGGCTTTTCCTGCTCCCATCAACTTCAATTGCTGATCGGCTACCTGAATAACTGCTGAATCGGAAGAAAGAATGTTTACCGGCATAGCCGAAGAGTTCTCAACCGTGTAAGTCAAATTTGTTTCACTGTAATGGATGATCGTTTCAAGTTGAACAGTGATGTTCTGATCGCCCCGGGTTACCTGAATAAATATTTGTTGGTCGGGAACCGGTAAAAAAAGTTCATTGCCCGGCTGAGTGATGTTCACCATGCAATTCCCAACACCCACTATTTCGAGAAAATGATCATTTAAGCGCAACACACTGGTATCTGAAAGACTAATGACGGGAGGTAATTCCGACACTACTGCCAGGTTAAGATCAATGGGCGCTTGTCCGTATTGATAACCATTGGAAAAATTCACAGAAAATAACTGTGTCCCTTTCAGGATGCAGATGCTGACGGAAACGGGAGCTGCAGGAAACAGACTGGCATTTCCATCTTGTTGAAAAGTGAGGATGACTGTTCCGGTACGATGAAAATAGAGTGTATCGTTGATGACTGAAGCTACTTCGGGTAAATCAACATCCACCTTAAGCGGTAGACCGGCTGTAGAATATGCTGTCAAGGGCAGAAAGCCTTCCTGAAAGTGAACCGTATCGGGGATATCCACCATAATTTCCTGATAGCCGCGCTCCACCATCAGCAAACGGTACACTTTTTCGGCAGGCATAAAACATTCGTTGCCTGACTGAGAACAACTGATGGCAATCCTGCCCACACCATCCAGAAAAACCGTATCCCCCGATAAGTGCGCAACTTCGTTTTCTACCATTCCAAATGTGAGCGGCAATCCCGATGATGAGCGACCCTCTAAAACAAAAGGATCCAGTCCGTAGGTTTTTACAGGAATGGGATCAAAAACAAGACTTTGAGTTGATTTTTCAATTTGGATCCATTCGCTGAATGCCGAAGCATATTGGACTGCAGTGCCACCGCAGTCGGCGTCCAGCACCGTTTCGCGAACCCTGATCTTTGCTCCGCAGAGCGCTTGATCAATGGTAAGCAACGTGGAATCTGCTCCGGCAATTTCAAGGACATCGGTTCCGTCCATCACTTCCCACTGGTAAGAATGTTCAAAGGAACACTGTGTTTGATCAGCTTCATCGGTCCACTCACCTTGATGGGCATTCAGCTGCCCCTTGATGCTAGCGATGCCATCAAGCACTGGAGGAGCAATATTCAAAGGCGGATCGTTCACCGGAACAACACGCAGGAAAGCTGTAACTGGCTGCCCCCAATCCATACCGTCGCTGGCCGTTATGCGAATTTCCCTTTTTCGTGAAACATCCGGATCATCCACATCAATGAAAAGCACTACTTGCTTTAACATATCACACATCGTTTCATGGGGCAAAGCAGTGTTTGCCCGGATCACAAGTGTATCGGTCCGGTTACCAAAAATGCTAACTCCAGCATGTTCTCCGTTAAAAAACAAGAACTCATTCTGTGGCCAATCATTCTCTATGAAAGTTATTTTCAGTGCATGAATGCTGTCACCATCGGGATCAACAATGAAAGCATCCACATCGGCAACAGCACCATCCAGTTCCTGTTCCGTTACGCTTCCTTCATACTGACCAGGGGCTCCTCCGGAGCTTTGATCCGGATCGATTGACACTACCGGGGCTGAATTTAAGGTTTCGAAAGATTGCTCTTCGGAAAAAGCAAGACCCACGCTGTTCGCGGCAAATGTCCTGAAACAGATCACTGCTGGTCCGGACAAACCGATGAGTTCAACTGAAAAATCATTTTCGTCCGTCAAGGTGTCATTGATGAGGACCTTGTGGGCCAATGCCACATCAAAATCAGGCAGGTCAGACCAAACTACGCCATATTGAAAAATGGCTTCATCGTTTTTGCGGATCAATTTGTTATGGATGTTGGCTGAAACCCGGCTCTGTACTTCCACATTGGCCAGGTCAAGCACAGGAAGTGCACTGAGTGTTGTAAACGACGAAACAGGACTATACGCAGTTCCCTCATCACTTAATGCAAATGCCCTGTAATAATATGTGGTAAATGGCTGCAAACCTATGAGAGTGCAACTATATGTATTCAAACTGTTGTCGGCTGTTACTGTTTGTTGCTGGATATCGGGCTCCGGATCGGTACTCCAACAAATACCCCTGCTACTGATAACAGAGTTGTTGGTTTGAACGACCTGCCCGCAAACCAGGGCTGATTCAGCAGTAATGTCAGAGATGCCGCATAACGACATATCGGGAGGAAGGTT
Organism: Prolixibacteraceae bacterium; assembly: GCA_016938055.1. Classification (GTDB taxonomy): domain Bacteria; phylum Bacteroidota; class Bacteroidia; order Bacteroidales; family Prolixibacteraceae; genus Roseimarinus. The sequence goes on along the minus strand of JAFGVJ010000205.1, from coordinate 6,418 downwards.
TCGGGTGGTAAAGGACCAAAGCGGCCCCGGGGTTTCAAGCTGCCCGTCGTTGGAGACAATTTTCCAGTAATACCTTGTAGCATGTTCCAAAGTGCCCGGCTGAAATTGATGATTTGTAACAGTGCCAACAAGCGGTGGGTCCTGATTCTTTCCAAAATAAACCGAATAGGTGACCGTGTTGCCATTGGGATCGCCACCCGCCCATCGCAAAACAGGATCGAGTGTAACATTGGTTTGCTCGTTGGCAGGAAAAGGCGATGAGGGCTCAAAAGGAACAAGGTTGTCACCTGAACCAGTGATGACAACGTCGTCGATGTACATCCATTGTTCTTTGATCACATCGTTGTTTTCCTGTATGAAGTGAAGCCTTAATACATGCCCGGTATAGGCAGAAAGATCGGCTGTATAGTTCACCCAGTCGGCATCGTTAAAATCTCCGTCGAACAGGGTTTGAACAATGGTTTCGCCAAATTGAGTCAATAAAACTGCTTTTTGCTGATTGTTGGCTGAGTTACTGGGTGTAACGCGTTTTACCCAGCAGCTTAGCTGACCATCGGATGGCACAATAAAAGTGAGCGCGGCTGTATTCACCGATTGTGACGAAAAGCCGGGTTCACTCAAACAAATACTGTAATTGCCTGCATGTTTTTCGCTTGCACTCACTGTTCCTTTCCCGGTAAGGTTCAGTTGACCAAAGTTGGCCGTTTCAAAACCTTCGATGTAAGGATATTGAAGCGAACGGACTTCAATGGGGGCAATTCCCAGAATTGCAGCCTGATTATAAGAATAATTGGCACCTCCCGGGTTCAGGGCCGAAAGCAGGAAATTGCCATTGGCATATCCTCCCCATCCCCAATTAAAATGGAAATAATCGCTGCTATAACCATCGCAAACAAAGGCATGACCACTGGAACCCGAATAGCTGTAGCCAGAATAGATGACAGGACGTCCCTGATTCAGCTCAAAGCGGAGCATATTCTTCCATTGTTGGTCTTCCCAGTAATTCTTGGTTGATTCGAACAAGGTACTGTTATACCTGAAGTTTTGCATTAATGCAGACCTGACATCTGAAAGAAAGGCTCCCGAACCTTTGGGATCGAAATCCATGTTGACTGATACTGCTACATGATAGTTCAATTGTTGAACATCAACATTTTCCTCACTGAGATGATCGGGCATAGCACTCCATTGATAAACAGTATTTTCAAAATCGGCCGACTGCAAACCATAATCCGGATGGGCATAACTGTGTGCGCCCAAGCCGGAAGCCGGGTAAGCCCAATAGTGCATTAGTTGCGACATGGCTGTGGCCACACAACCAATCCAAACGTGGTTGTTGCCGGCGGTACTGGCCGGATCATAGGGGGCCATTTCGTTGTAATAGCGGCCCTGGTCCCAGGTGCAACTTAACAGCGGTCCCAGCATTGCTGCCTGAGCCGATTTCAAGATTACCGGTGCATCACTCTCCAGTGCAGTCCATTTCCGGAGCACAGCATGATCAGGCACATATTCTTTTGAAAACGAGTAAATGATTTCACGATGGAGGCCTCCCATCCACTCTTCCATTTGAACAGGAAGCTTTTCAGGATCAATGCTTGTGTCAAAAGCATACGCAAGCACAGGTTCTACCCGATCGGTAGCAGCGACCAATACCCAACCTTTGGGTTCAAAACAAATCAGGTAAGTGATCACTCTTTCGTCGGTCTGCCTGGTATGAACTGAGCGAATATTTTGAAGTTGTTCAAGAGAAGGATGGTTCAGGGTCATCCAGTTCATGGCCACTTTTCGTGCATAGGCTTCTGTAATTTCCCTGCCCGAAACAAATTCCCCAAGTAAAATGAATAGACCCAACAACAACCACTGCTTCATCACATCCCTTGCTTAAAAAAACCTGCACCAAATTAACACATTCAGCGTCAAGTTACAACAAGATTAAAATGTTTTACAAACAATTTTTTTGGTTTGTGTTGCTGCTTCGGCCTATGGGATCATCAATGAAGCAGCAAGGGTCAGTAGCAGACCGCCTACCGCAATAATGGATTCCATCACTGTCCATGACTGCAGGGTTTGCTTCTCATTCATTTGAAGATATTTTCCAACCAGCCAGAAACCACTGTCGTTGACGTGCGAAAGCAGGGTTGCCCCCGATGCGATGGCCAGCACTACCAGTGCCAGATGTTGATCGCTAAGAGCCATTTCATTCAACAGGGGTGCCATCATGCCGGCTGCAGTGATCATCGCCACAGTAGCTGAGCCCTGAGTTACCCTTACAACTGCAGCAAGCATCCAGGCCAGCAGAATGGGCGGCAAGGCCGAACCGGCCATCGATTCGGCCAGCATTTTGCCAATCCCGCTATCGATAAGCACCTGCTTAAAAACACCCCCTGCTCCAGTGATTAAAATGATGATGCCTGCTGGCCCCAGGGCCTTGGTGCTCAACTCCAGAATCTTGCTTTTTCCCATACCACGGCGGATACATAACAACCATTTGGCCAGCAGTGTGGCTATGATCAGGGCTGAGAACGGGTGTCCAAGAAAAATTAGCAAATCAGTAAAAAGAGAGGCCGTTAGCTGTGACTCATTAAGCAAAACCGTGGTGAGCGTACTGATCAAAATAAGGATCAAAGGAATACCAATCAGAAGGGCAATCAAGCGAAAAGAAGGCAGGTTTTTGCCGGTTGTTTCATTTTGCAAAACATCCTCCAAACCCTCGTCGGGTGGTGGAAAAACCACAATTTTTTTGGAAATGATACTTCCCCAAACAGGTCCGGCCACAATGGCAACCGGCAAACCAAGAATAAAACCATACAGAATGACCCAACCCAAAGGTGCACCTATGATGTCGGCAACTGCTACCGGCCCCGGAGTGGGAGGAATGAAGCTATGAGTAACGGCCAAACCGGCCAGCAAAGGAATGGCATAAAGCAACAACGATTTCCCTGTTTTACGGGCAAGGGCGTATAAAATGGGAACAAGGATGATAAACCCGACGTCGAAAAAAACAGGGATGGCTACCAGAAAACCTGCCAGCATGAGGGCCAGCGGTGCATTTCGGATGCCGAAACGCTTCACCAGTGTTTGAGCCAGGGAAACAGCACCACCCGAACTTTCAAGCATTTGTCCGAAAATGGCTCCTAGCCCCACAACTGTGGCAACAAAACCCAGCGTACCCCCCATACCGCTCTGAATACTTGTCATGATGGTATTCAAAGGCATGCCCGAAAGTATGCCCACGTAAATGGAGGCAATCAACAAGGAAATGAATGCACTGATTTTAAACCGTAGTACCAGCAAAAGCAAAAGTGCCACAGATGATAAGACCACAAAAACCAGGTAAGTTGCTGACATTGGATTGAAATTATTGCCTTAAATGTAGAAAAAACATGGCAATAATGCAGTCAAACCTTCAATACTTACCTATTTCAAAGAAATCAGTCCGGGGAGGATCAACTGTCTTTGATTTCGGAATACAACAAAGCAATGTCCAACACTTCGTTAATGGTTTTTACAAAGTGAAATTCCAAGCCTTTGATGTAGGCCTCCTTGATTTCGTCGATGTCCTTCCGGTTGTCTTCCGATAAGATGATTTCCTTGATACCTGCCCGCTTGGCTGCCAGAATTTTTTCTTTAATACCTCCAACCGGCAGTACTTTCCCACGCAGGGTAATTTCACCGGTCATGGCCAGTTCGTTTTTGACTTTCCGTTTGGTAAACGATGAAGCCAATGAAGTCACCATGGTGACCCCGGCTGATGGACCATCTTTGGGGATAGCCCCTTCGGGCACATGCACATGGACATTCCAGTGCTCAAAAACTTCGGGGTCGATGTGAAGTTCTGCCGCATGTGACTTGATATATTCCAGGGCCAAAATGGCCGATTCTTTCATCACATCGCCCAGATTACCGGTGAGGGTGAGGTTTCCTTTGCCTTTGCTCAGGCTCGATTCGACGTACAGTATTTCACCGCCAACAGCAGTCCAAGCCAAACCTGTTACCACTCCTGTAAAATCGTTTCCCTGGTATTTTTCTTTAATATATTTAGGTATGCCCAGATAGGTCTCCAGGTTTTCGATGCCTATTTCTTTTTGGTATTCCTCCTCAAAGGCCACATGGCGAGCAACCCTGCGGACCAGTTTGGCCAGCTGCTTATCGAGTTCACGCACGCCCGATTCACGGGTGTATTTTTCAATGATGTATTCAAATACACCTTTGCCAACAATCAGGGCTGAATCATCAATCCCATGATTTTTCAACTGCTTGGGCATGAGGTGACGTCTGGCAATTTCCACCTTTTCTTCAACCAGATAGCCACTCACTTCGATCAACTCCATCCTGTCGCGGAGGGGCTGGCTAATATTGTTCAGGGTATTGGCGGTGGCAATGAACATCACTTTCGACAAATCGAATTCAACATCGAGGTAATTGTCGTGGAACTCGGAATTTTGTTCCGGATCAAGTACTTCCAGGAGTGCTGAAGCCGGATCGCCATGAAAATCACTCGAAACCTTGTCAATTTCATCAAGAATGAAAACCGGATTAGCAGTTTTGGCTTTCCTGATGTTTTGAATAATGCGGCCGGGCATTGCACCGATGTAGGTTTTTCGGTGTCCCCTGATCTCTGCTTCATCGTGCAAACCACCAAGACTCATTCTGATAAAATTGCGGTTCAGGGCCCTGGCGACTGAACGGCCCAGGGAGGTTTTACCCACACCCGGAGGGCCATAGAGGCAAATGATGGGCGACTTCATGTCGTTTTTCAATTTTAAAACGGCCAGATGTTCCAGGATGCGTTCTTTTACCAGCTCCAGACCATAATGATCTTCTTCCAGTACCTGTCCGGCATGTTTCATGTCGAAGTTATCGTCGGAATATTCGTTCCAGGGTAAATCGAGCAAGGTTTGTACATAGGTGAGTTGAATGGAATATTCTCCCGAGGCAGGGTTCAGCCTGAACATTTTATCTACCTCCCGAATAAAAATATCACCAACCTCCTTGCTCCATTTTTTGGCTTTGGCCTTTTCTTTCAGCTCTTCAATTTCTTTTTCAATGGGATTACCTCCCAGCTCGTCCTGAATGGTTTTGATTTGTTGATTGAGCAGGTATTCTCTTTGCTGCTGATCCATGTCAGTCTTCACTTTCGACTGGATATCGCGTTTCAGGTCAGCCACCTGCAATTCCCTCACCAGGTACGATATGGCTTGAATGCCCCGCTCCCTAAGACTGTCGAGTTCCAGCAAACCTTGTTTCTCCCCAACTTTGATGTCGGCATTGGAACAAATAAAATTGATGAGAAAGGCAGGATTTTCGATGTTTCGAACAGCAAAAGTAGCTTCGGGCGAAACATTGGTAGAGTGTTTGGCCAGCTTAATGGCAATATCCTTCAGCGACTCCACGATGGCTTCAAACTCGGGAGAACGGTCCATTGGCTGGGCATCGGTCAGCGGCAATACGCGCGCTTTGTGATAAGGTTCTTCGGTAAAAATCTCCAGCAGTTTGTAACGTTGTTTGCCCTGAATAATCACCGTAGTGGTACCGTCGGGCATCTCCAGTATCTTCAAAATTTTGGCAATGGTTCCTACCGAATAAAAATCATTTAACCCGGGTTCATCAACATCAGGATCGAGTTGTGAGATGGTACCCAGCACTCCATCCGACTTGTAAACATCGCGGACCAATTTCAGGGATTTATGTCTGCCAACCTGTATGGGCAAAACCACTCCCGGAAACAACACCGTGTTTCTTAACGGCAATATTGGCAGCATTTCGGGCATGTTATTCACCACCAACTCTTCATCTCCACCATCAGCGATAATGGGAATAAAATCTGAATCATCACTACCCAAACCCGTAAAAATAAAGCCTTTATTTGTCTTCAAATTTCTATCTGTCATCAGTTTTCATCTTATTTTTCGTATCTGTCAATGTGTCTGCGAAGGTATCACCAAACAACGCTTTGTTGAATGTCAATCACCATGCCAAAAAAATTTAATTAGCGATACGAATTTGTCATTTCAAAAAGGGTGGTGAGCAATTGGCGGTCGGTTGCGGTGAAGGGAACATGGCGGCGTTCCATCATGGCTTCGGCCATTTTGTAAACTTGTGAAAGTGGAAAGACTTCCATTTTTCTGGTCGATCCTGTTACAAAATCGGGAATGAAGTTGCGGGGGAAACCACTTCCGTGAATGTTGGCCGCAACCCCCATCACTGTTCCGGAATTGATCATGGTATTGATACCGGTTTTGCCATGGTCGCCCATCACAAGTCCCAGAAACTGCAAGCCAGTTCGATCGAAACCACGGGTCTGATAATTCCACATCCGAACTTTATCGTAATTGTTTTTCAGGTTCGAAACGTTGGTGTCGGCTCCAAGGTTACACCATTCGCCAAGGTAGGAATGCCCCAGGTAACCATCATGCCC
>JAFGVJ010000204.1 GCA_016938055.1 Prolixibacteraceae bacterium | reverse complement strand
TTTGGAATTTGGAATTTGGAATTTGTTTTTTAGTTCTTAGCCAGGGGCAGCGTGATGGTAAACCTGGCACCAAATTCTTTACGGCTTTTCACCCCGATGGTTCCGCCGTTTTGTTCGGTGAGTTCCCTCGATAGGATGATCCCCAGCCCTGTTCCCTCTTCACCACTGGTTCCACGGGTCGATTGTTTGGTGCCATAATCAAACAGGTGGGCCAGCTGATCCTTGCTCATCCCCACCCCGAAATCGGTCACTGAAATGCGCACCGTGTTGTTTTTCACCCGCCCCTTGACCTCGATCACGCTTTTGTGGTGTGAAAACTTAATGGCATTGGACAAAAGGTTGCGGAAAACCACCTGCATGGCATTCACATCAACTTCAACAAGGGCCTCAGCCGGAACATCAACTTCCAAACTGATTTTCTTTTCAGCAGCAATTTGCCGGTACACAGCCACCGATTGCATCACCAGGGTTTCGGCATCGATCAATTGCTTGTTCTGAGAGATTTGACCGCGCTGGGCATTGCCCCACAACAACAGGTCATCGAGCAGGTTCCTGGTATTTTTAGCAGAAAGCGCCACCTTGTCTACAATGGGCGAGAATGTCTTGGTATCTCCTTCACTGATTTTCTTTTTCAGCAGTTCGGTTAATTGTATGAGCGAATAAACAGGGCTACGGAGATCGTGTGCCAGGATGCTGAAAAACCGATCCTTCACCTGTCCGGCTTTCACCAATTCCAACTTTTGTTTTTCCAGCAGTTCGTTCTGGCGGTTGATGTCGATGGTCCGCTCCATCACTTTTTGTTCAAGTAATGCATTGGCCTTACGATAACGACTTTCGCGGTTAACAATGATCCAATACAAGAGCAAAGTAATCAGGACAGTGATCAGCAAATGAAAATACCAAAGATTCCAAAATGGCGGTTTCACCACAATTTGCAGTTGGGTGTAGTCCTTAGCCCAGGCACCTTCGCGGTTTGCTGCTCTGACTTTGAACAAGTATTTCCCGGGCTTCAGGTTGGTAAAAGTAACAGTACTTTGATTGTCCAACAGGTTCCATCCCTGATCAAATCCTTCGAGCTGGTAGGCATAACGGTGTTTGTCGGATTCGAGGAAATCCATGGCTGCGAAGGACAAGGTCAATATTTTATAATGATGCTTTAGTGTCAACTGGCTGGCAACAACAATATTGCGATCAATGTCGCGGCCAATTTCAGCCTCACGATCGAGAATTTTCAACTGGGTAAGTACTACTTTCGGTGCATCATTTTTGGTGACAATTTCGGCTGTGTTAAAGTAGTTGATTCCATCTTTAGTGCCAAAAAACAAGGTCCCGATACCATTGTTGTAAACCGAACGAGCTTCGAACGTATTGGAAATAAAACCATGATCTCGCCCCAGGTTCAACACGGTGCCCGTTTCGGGATTGATCCGCGATATCCCGTTAGAGGTACCACACCAGATCATCAGGGAGTCATCGGCTGAAATGGAAAGCACCTGTTTGTTTTTCAATCCGGCATTGTAAAGCCTGAAACCATCAATTTCGGGCAAGTACAAGTTCAAACCGTTAGGGGTGCCAGCCCAAACCCTGTTTTTTCCATCGACATATACTGCCGAAACCAGGTTGGCCGAGAGTGAATTTGGATCGTTTTCGATGTGATTGTAAGAACGAAAAACGGTATCACCCGCTGCAAGGCTGCTCAAGCCCCAGGCTGTAGCCACCCAGGCTGTACCTGCCGAATCGAAGGTAATTTCAAAAGTAAAATCATTGACCAGCTGCGCGTTGGTCTGGTTAAAATTTCGCCAGGTATGCTGTACAGGATCGAAACGATCGACCCCTTTTCCATGCACGCAAATCCAAAGATTTCCCTCCTGGTCTTCAGCAATGGAACGAACATCGTTTCCCGAAATTGCATTCAGGCCATCGTGGTGCAAAAAACTTTCAAAGTCCCCGCTGGACGGTCTGAAACGCTGCAAACCACCCCAATAGGATCCCACCCACATGTTGTCTTTTGAATCACGAAAAATTTCCAGTATGGCTCCCTTGCCCAAGCTTTTTGAATTCCCTTCCTGGTGATGGTAGCTTACCGTGCGCCCTTGAGCCCATTCAAAGACATCAATGCCGTTGAATGCATTGCCCATCCATAAGTTCCCGCTGGCATCTTCACACACTGCCGTTACATTGTCGGCCGAAAGGCGAAAAGGAGAATTGGTTCTGGAATCGAAGCGTGAGATGGGATTTGAACGGGGACTGAAACCAATTCCTCCCGGGATGTGCAGGGTCCAGTAATTCAAGTCCCGATCCTGAAACACCCTGCTCACATTCGGCTTAATGGCATATTCATCAACTTTTGAAGGATAATAGCCCTGAAAAAAATCACGGTCTTCAACATACAATTTCAACCCGCTGAAAGTAACCAGCCACAAACGGTCCTCCCGATCGTGGTAAAGCTCCCTGGCATAATTGTATCCCCCGGGTTGGAATTCATATTGTTGGACTGTTTCGTGCTCCAGATCACATGCATACAACCCGTGCTCAAGGGTAAGCACCCACAAGCGTCCTTTGTGTAAGCACATGTCGATGATACGAGCCTCAACGGGCAGATACTTGCCTGCAGGCACATCGTGAGACAAATCAGTACCCGCATTGTAAACCCTAATGATATTGGTTCCCGAAACCCAAAGCTGGTTTTCTTCATCGAAAAAGAAGGTGGTAATGTCCTGCCCGGGAAGTTGAAAAAACGATGTAAACCAAAGGGAATCGTGATGAAGTGCATAAATGGTATGGGCCTGGCTGACAAAAATCTCATTGTGCTGATCTTCGGCCACCCTGTTCACCCAGGCCGATTGCAAGCCCCTTGGTTGAACTTCGCTGGCCACGGTCACCACTGAATCTGAAGCCAGATCGTAATAAGCCAGGTGTGCATTCATCCCGATCCATAGCCGTCCCTGAGCATCGTGGTACAACTGGTTGACAGCGCTTTCACTGATTCCATATTGTTTACCGTCGGCATTGAGATAAGGTTTCATTTCTTTGCCATCGAAGCGAAAAAGACCGTTGTTGGTGGCAATCCAGATAAAACCGGGAGCATCCTGTTCCAGTTCGTTGATCACATAGGCCGAAAGTGTGTTGTTGAATTCAAGTTGCTGAAACCGCAAATCAACTGTCTGCGCCCTGACCACGAACGTCAAACAGCAAAGCACATACAAAAGTATCAACCCCCTCATATAAAACCTGCAAGTAGCCAACTGCATAACAACCGGCATTAAGACCCAATTTATTTTCCCTTTTCGAGGCGAAACTTACAAATAATATAGGCAATTACAAAACATTCGCAACAGCTCGACAACACATAGGCGTTTTTTATGAAAGGGGAGATTGAGGTTGAGGATGGGATTGTTGGGATTGTTGGGATTGTTGGGATTGTTG
>JAFGVJ010000203.1 GCA_016938055.1 Prolixibacteraceae bacterium | reverse complement strand
GCCTTCTTTGGCAAGTTTGTCAACCAAAGGTCCGCCCGGATAAGGGAAGCCCATCACCTTGGCGCATTTGTCAAAAGCTTCACCGGCAGCATCATCAATGGTTTGCCCAATAACTTCCATCTTCAGGTAATCATGAACCAGAATAATTTGTGAATTACCTCCCGAAACCAATAAACAAAGGTGAGGAAACCTTGGCTTTATCGTGTCATCTTCATGTTCTTTGATGTAATGTGCCAAAACGTGTCCATGCAGGTGATTGATCTCAATCATGGGAATGTTCAGTGCCAAAGAAAGACCTTTGGCAAATGAAGTCCCCACCAGCAATGATCCAAGCAGCCCAGGCCCCCTGGTAAAAGCAATGGCCGTGACATCGCCTGGTTTTAAACCTGCTTGTTTCAGTGCCTGATCTACCACCGGTACAATATTTTGCTGATGCGCCCGTGAAGCCAGTTCCGGGACAACACCTCCATACAGTTCATGAACTTTTTGGCTGGCAATAATATTTGACCGGATAATCCCGTTTTCAATCACAGCTGCCGAAGTGTCGTCGCAGCTTGATTCAATACCCAAGATGATGATATTTTGTTTGGTTGGCATGCTTACTTTCCTTTATTTTTAAGAGAATGCGGCAATAAAATTGGTTCAAAATGCATTAATTTGCGATTCATAAATGATGGAGGGCAAAAATATTAAAAAAACGATCAATATTCTGTTGGTAATGATTTCAATGATCATCATTACCGGTGTGACTGGTTATTTCGTTTTCCAGAGCAGTATTGTTCAAACCCGTATCATTTCGTCCATTTCAAAACGAATCTCACAGGAAACCAATGCCGATGTTTCCATTGGCAAAGTAGACATCGCACTTTTCAGGAAAATCATTTTGGAAGAAGTATACCTTAGCGACCAGCAGAAAGATACCCTTTTTTATGTACCCAAATTGATGGCCAGCATCGATTCTCTTTCGTTCCGAAATAAAAAGATCCATTTTAAATCGATCCGTTTCAATGAGCCTCATTTGCACATACAGGCCAATGACAGCAGCGGGTATAATTTTAATTTTCTGTTGGAATTGTTGAATACAGGTGAAACTCCAACATCGGAAAACTGGCGATTCAATTGCAGCCGTTTTGAATTGAAAAATGGCCACCTGCTGATGAATGATGCCAGGCAAAGCATGGTTTTTAACCAATGGCTCACCATGGAACAATTCAACCTTACCCTCGATGATTTCAGGCTCAACAGGGAACAACAACTTTCGGTCCACCTTGAAACCCTTTCTTTTGCGAGCGAAAACGAATTTTTACTGAACAATTGCTCCGCTTCGCTGGCTTATGCTGATTCAACACTCAGTATAGCCAATATTCAGGGAGCTTCAGCTCATTCGAGTCTGGAAGTGGATAGTTTGGTATTGCATATGAACCGTTTCATTCAAACAGGAAAACTGAATGATTTGGAAATTATGCTGGATATTCATGAACTGGATTTTAACATGCGTGACCTGGCCTGTTTTCTCGGTCCTGGATACGATAAGGATCTTCGTTCAAAAATTTCAGGCCGAATCCAGGGGGATGTTTTCAATTTCAGGGGAAAGGATTTCAAATTGTCAGTTGAAAACTTCACACACCTGAACGGTGATTTTTATATCAATGATTTATCAGAGCTACGTTCGGCCTATATTTTTCTGGATTTGAATGAATCCTACGCCAATTTGAATGAAATCAGGAACCTCGATCTTCCGCCCCGTATTCAACAGGCCATTGACAACCTGCCCAAATTTCTCGATAATGTCGGGACTTTTAGTTATCAGGGGAATTTTACCGGTTTTATCGATGATTTTGTTGCTTACGGCACTGCATACAGTAACCTGGGTATTATCACCAGCGATATTTCTTTCAAACCTGTGGAGCACGAGAGGATTAAAGTGAATGGGCACATCGCCACCGAAAATTTGCACATTGGCAGGATTTTTGGTCACGAGCGGCTCGACCAGCTATCACTATCGGGTGAAGTAAATGGTACTGTTGATTATCACTCAAATTACGACCTTACCTTCGATGGAGTGGTTGATTCTATTGACTTTAACCAATACAGCTATCATCATATCAAGTTGGCCGGAAGAATTCAGAATAGCCGTTTCAATGGCGATTTTGCGATCGCAGATCCAAACTTGCACATGACCTTTTCCGGAAAACTGGATCTTTCACCTGAATTGCCGGTCTTTGAATTTGTCTCAAACGTTGAACATGCCAACCTTTTTCAATTGCATTTACTCGACGATGAAGCAGCCATTGTACGCATGGATGTGGATGCTAATTTCGAAGGCAGCAACATTGACAATGTCCGTGGAAATCTTTCCCTTTCCAATGTGTTATATCAAAATAAAATTGATGAATTTCAATTGCAAAGCTTGCAATTGAACAATGCCTATCGTGGTGGAGAAAATGTATTAACCATTGAAAGTGACTGGCTTGATGGGCATATCACGGGACAATACAAGCTGATGAGTATTGGAAAATCATTCATTGCATTTTACCAGCAATATTTGCCATCATCGTCGCTTATGCCAACGGTTACAATCGATGAACAGAATGATTTTGCCTATCGTTTCCATATCAAGGACGTGAATTCATTGAGTAAATTAGTTGTACCTGAATTGTCTGTTGAACCTGATTTTTATGTCGAAGGTTATTATAAACCGCTGAAAGATTCTGTGTTTTGCACTTCAACCATCCCGATGGTTCAATATGCCAATCGGCGGATGGAGCAAATCAGACTGAATATAACCGGGAACAGGGAGAATCTCCTGGCCCGTGTGAAAACCGACAAATTCAGCATAGGAGAGCGCTTCAACCTTTACAATGTTTCGGTAGAATCGCATGGCAGAAACGATCAACTGGATGTGAACGTTTTCTGGAACAATTACGGGGAAGAAACTTTCAGCGGAAAACTGAAAACTCATACTCGCTTCAAAGCAACTGAAAGCAGGCATCCTTCCATGGAAATTTTAATTGAGCCGTCGGCGTTTTATTTTTCCGATTCAATCTGGACCCTGAATGAGACCCACATCTCAATCGACTCATCAACAATCAGGGTCAACAAACTTGATTTTCATCATAACGACCAAAGGTTGCATGTTGAAGGGATCATTTCTAAAGATGAAACAGCAATTTTACAGGCTAAAATTGAAAACATCGATTTGCTGCTTTTCGAACCTTTTATGGGAAGTTCATATTTTGGAGGAAAGCTGAACGGATACTTGCGTTTGTCCGATGCCTATGAAAAAATAATGCTGGATCTCGACCTTTTGGTTGATGAGCTGTCGTACAACGGGAGTTATCTGGGAGAACTTGCCGTTTCTAGCAAATGGGACAACCAACAGGAAAACCTCAATTCAGCCATCACTTTATTGAACAACAACAGAACCATCTTTAAGGCGAGCGGCAACATCGATCCATTGAACAATCAAATGGATATGAACCTGTTATTTGATAATTCACCGGTTTCATTTTTACAGGTTTTCATGCCTTCTACCTTCAATAATCAGCAAGGACATGTCAATGGACAAGTTCATTTGCATGGTAAAACTTACCACATCAAACACGATGGTGTATTAACCCCGGTTCATGAAGCATCCATTGGGCTTTCGTACTTAAATACCACTTATTTCTTTTCCGATCCGGTCTATTTTGAAGGTGATTCCATCATTTTCCGAAATATAAGGTTCAATGATGAATTGGGCAATAGCGGATTTTTTTCCGGAAGCCTGAAACATCAAACCTTTAACAACATGGTATACAACATGCAAGTGGTGAGTAACAACCTGCTGGCACTGAATACCACAGCGGCCGATAACAATTATTTTTATGGTACAGCCTTCATCAGTGGTAATTTAGACATCACAGGTGAGGGAAGCAATATTTTGCTCGCGGGTGATTTGCGCAGCCAGAAAGGCAGCAACCTATATATCCCTTACGAAAGTGGTGAAAATGCTGAACAGTATGATTTTATTGAGTTCATTAATCACCGTACCGAATCGAAAGAAATGCCCAAATACCAGGTCAATACCACAGGGCTCGATATGAATTTTGATGTTGAACTCACGCCCGAGGCCAAAATCCAGATTATTTTCAATTCACAGGTGGGTGATGTAATCAAAGGAACTGGTTCGGGAAATCTGCAAATCAGGGTCGACCGGAATTACAACATCAACATTTACGGAAATTATGTGATTAACGAAGGAGATTACTTGTTCACACTTCAAAATGTGATCAACAAACGCTTTACCATTCAAAGCGGAAGCACCATGGAGTGGGTGGGTGATCCCTATGACGCCCTAATCAATATCAAAGCGGTTTACAAAGTGAAAACATCATTGTACGACTTGTTCGTAGGCGATTATCAGGATATTGACCTTTCACGCAGAATTCCTGTCGATTGCATTATTCAACTCACTGAAAACCTCATGACCCCCAAAATTGATTTCACCATTGAATTGCCTACCGTGGAAGAGAGGATCAAAGATGAAGTCAGCCAATTGATTGTAACCCGCGAAGACATCAATAAGCAGTTTATCTCGTTGTTGATGTTGGGACGGTTTTACACCCCTGAATTTTTTGCCGGACGCCCCACTACAGAAACCAGTGCCGAATTGTTCGGAACAACGGCCAGTGAGCTTTTTTCCAATCAGTTGAGCAACTGGTTGTCAAAAATTAGCGATGTTTGGGACCTGGGCTTCAATTACCGCCCCGGAAATGAGATTTCAAACGATCAAATTGAACTGGCCCTGAGCACCCAAATTCTGAACGATCGCGTCACCATTGACGGAAATATTGGAAACAATGCCAATCCCAATGCTACCAACAATAATGTGGTAGGAGATTTCGACGTGAATGTGAAGCTCACCGACAATGGTAAATTGCAATTGAAAGCCTACAATCATGCTAACGACAACATCATTTACATGACAGAACCGAACACCTGGGGAATTGGGCTTTCATATCGTGAAGAGTTTAACAATTTCAAGGAATTGCCCGAAAGGTTCAAAACATTTATTCAACGTACCTTTAAACGGAATAAATCTGAAGATCCACCAGAAACTAACTAAAGTGAACGGCGCTTTACAAATTCTTTCTTTATTTTGTAGTCGGTTTAATCCATTGAAATAAATCAGCAATTCAAACGTTTTTAGTAGCAGTTAAAACAGAAGCATATGTTATCATTTTTCATTTTACAAGTAAATACCGCAGCCGATGTGCTGGCCATGGAACCTCAGGGTATCACCCTTGATTTTTTGGGTTTGGCATTAAAAGGAGGGTGGATCATGATCCCGATTGTTTTGCTATCCATCATTGGGGTATACATTTTCGGTGATCGTTATGTTGCTATTCAGAAAGCATCGAAAGTAGATCCCAACCTGATGAATCAGATCAGGATCAACATCCAGGAGGGTAAAATTGATGCCGCACTGGCTTTGTGCCGGTCAAAAGATCTGCCCATCACCCGGATGATTGAAAAAGGAATCTCCCGCATTGGACGCCCCTTAAACGATGTGAGTACAGCCATCGAAACTGTGGGTAATCTGGAAGTTTCTAAACTTGAAAAGGGTTTACCTGTGCTGGCCAGTGTGGCTGGTGGTGCTCCCATGATTGGGTTTTTAGGTACGGTTATGGGAATGATTCAGGCCTTTTACGATATGGCCAATGCCGGTAACAACATTGATGTAACCTTGCTTTCATCAGGAATCTATCAGGCCATGGTCACTACCGTTGCCGGTCTTATCGTGGGAATTATTGCCTACTTCGCCTACAACATTCTAGTGGCCCGCGTCGAGAGCGTTGTGTTCAAAATGGAAGCTTCAACAACTGAATTCATGGATTTGTTGAATGAACCTGCATCCTAAAGATGACTTATGGCACTGAAAAAAAGAAATAAAATTGATGCCTCGTTCAGCATGTCGTCCATGACTGACATTGTATTCCTGTTGCTCATCTTTTTCATGGTAACGTCCACCCTCATTGCACCCAATGCACTGAAGCTGTTGTTACCGCAAAGCAGCAATCAAACACAGGCCAAACCGCTGACGACCATATCGATAACCAGTGACTTGCGTTACTTTGTGAATGAAAACGGTAAACTACTTCAAGTGCAATTCAACGACATAGAACCTTTTTTGCAAAGAACCATTGTGCCTGAAGAAGATATGTACATTTCCCTGCATGCCGATCAAACAGTTCCAATCGAGGAAGTGGTAAAAATTATGAACATTGCACGTAGGAACGAGTACAAAATGATTCTGGCTACCAGTCCTGAAAAATAAACACAGTTTGTGAGCTACTTCAAAAAACATAAAGAAGGTCTTTTGTTGACAATGCTGTTTCATGTGGCATTGTTACTCCTGTTGATGAAACTGGGGTTTTTTACACCCTTGCCACTCCCCGAAGACAAAGGAATACTGGTTGATTTTGGTAGCTCGAACGTTGGAATGGGACAACAAGAACCCGCGCCACAACCACAGCAGCAGGAAATTAAACAAGCTGCCCCAACTCCTCCACCTCCTGTTGCTGCCTCAAAACCTGTTCAAAACCAGGGAAAAGAAGAAGTGGTGACCCAGAACTTTGAGAAAACGGTAGCCATCGATGAAGGAAAAAAGAAGTTGGAGGAAGAAAATAAAAAGAAACTGGAAGAAGAAGCCCGTATAAGAAAAGCCGCCGAGGAACAAAAACGCCGCGAAGAAGAAGCCCGTCAAAAAATTGAACAGGAACGTCTGGCAGAGCAGCGACGTTTGCGGGAAATACAACGACAAGATAGTATTCGCAGAGCTCAGGAGGCAGCAAGGATTGCTGCAATCAACCAAAGAGCTCAAAATGTGTTTGGTGGAGGCGGAGCAGGGCAGACCAATTCAGAGTCATCGGGGCAGGGTGTAACTTACGAACCAGGTAATCAAGGTTCCGGGAGCGGAACTCCGGGTGCAAACCAGTATGGCGCAGGAGGAGGCGAAGGGATTACCTTTAACCTGTCCGGTCGATCGGCCGAAACGCTGCCAAAACCCACTTATCCCGGGCAGGAAGAAGGCATTGTGGTGGTTCAGGTAACCGTTGATCAAAACGGTGTGGTTACCAAGGCTGAAGCAGGGGTCAGAGGTTCAACCTCGCTCGATACGGGCTTGTTGAATGCTGCCAAACGTGCAGCCCTTTCTACCCGTTTCAACCAGGATAAAAATGCTCCCGCATTCCAAACCGGGACCATTACTTATCGGTTTGTGTTAAATTAGATGTTTCGTAAATTCATTGATAAGTACCAACAAACTACTGATCTGAATCGCTTTTTAATCAAAGGCGCATCAATGTTTATTGTTTGGAGGGTTTTCAGAAAATGGATGATCCTTCACGGACAATACACTGACTTTACTCAACTGGCTTCTACCCTATACCTGAAGACAGGCCTTGCTTTTCTCAAATTGTTTAAACATGATGTTTCGGTCAATTACGCTGAGCGAAAGATGTGGCTGACAGGTTCCGATCAGGCTGTGGAAGTAGTGTATGATTGTCTGGGTGTCAATCTCTTCTTTGTTTTTCTGATCTTTTTATTGGCTTACCCTGGCAGTTTGAGGACCAAGGCCTGGTTCATCCCCTTGGGTTTTTTTATCATTTTTCTGCTGAATTCCATGCGTATGGCTGCTTTAACCATCGTGGTGGAATGCTGTTATCAACAACTCGATTTTCTTCATCATTTTGTATTTCAGGGCTTCATTTACCTGGCAATTTTCGGTTTATGGTTTTGGTTCTCTAACCTGAAAAAATAAAAAAAGTCGGTAAACTTTCGCCTACCGACTTTTCCTAAACTAATGAAATCTATTTAATTCAAACTTAATTCTTTGAGAATTTGCTGATGGCAACTTCACCATTTTGATCAATCGCTTTTACAACATAAGTTCCTTTTGAAAGGTTGGAAACATCAATGCTGTTGGAAGTACCGGTATGAACTTTTGCACCGGTCAGGTTGTAAATTGAAACACTTTCAATGTCCATGCCTGTCACATTCAGTATATTAACCACGGGGTTCGGGTAAATTTTCAGTTTTGAAGAAAGGTCTTCAACACTTGTTCCACCAATGGTGTAGGTAATGGTTTGTGGGGTCCAGTCGCTAACCTGGAATGTTGGGTCAGCACCAGTCACTTTCCAGTTGCCATTGAGATCGAGGAAACCCCATTTCCAGGTGTTGGTGCCACCATCGGCCACCAGGTTCACGGTATACTCCCAAATGTTGTCCACTTCCCAAACTTCGTTTTCAGCATCAACCAATACACTGTCGGTAAATTCTGCATGGTCAACACCACCATTCCAGGCTGAATCGAAAATACCACTTTTGGTCAACCAACTACCACGAATCACAAAACCATCGTATGCTTTGAATTTGGTATCGTCGATGGTGAAGGTAACAGGAGCAGTTGTGCAGGCCGAAATTTTACCAATGTATAGGAAATCACCAACAAGTGCGGAATAGCCATTGTTGGCATCCTGAACAGCAATCTGGAATACACCAGCTACATTGCCTTCGTTGGCAGCCATGGTCACAACTTGTTCGGCAAATTCGGTACCAACAGCGGTTCTGCCAGCTCCGATTTCGGCCCAACCCGAAGTAGAAAACTTCAGGAATGCACCCAGCCCGTCCAACGCAGCACCAGAGGTACCGGCTTCGTATTTCACTTCAGCCCTGAAAGCGTTGCGTCCGGCAGGGAATTTATATTCAGGAACATTCATCCATGTGCTCCAACCGTCGAGCGGAACTTTAAAGTATTTTTTGTCACCAATGGTCACAATCTCCCAACCAGCTTTCAGGTTTGCTGCATCAAAAGTTGCAGGGTCAAGAATGGCGTCCGGATCCGGTGGAATGGTAACGTTAGCCGTTACTTTTCCAATGTACAGGTAATCACCGGTGATGGCTCCCCAACCAGAAGTTTCTTGTCCGGCAACCTGTACAACACTGACTGTTTTGGTGGCATCTTTAATGGCAAATGAATACTTTTTGAAAGTTGCACTACTGGCAGCACCACCAGCACCCAGTTCTGTCCAGGTTTCGCCTACAACATTGGCAATTTTGAAGAAAGTGTTTACTTGGCTCATTTCGTAGGTTGAAGTACCTTTATCAAACTTGATCATGGCACTGTAATCGGTAGCACCGGCAGGGATGCTAAACTCAGTTACAGGAAGCACGTTGTTCCAGCCTTCCAAATGAACTTTGAAGTATTTAGCACCTTCAACATCCACAATTTCCCAGTTGGCTGGCAAATTTGAAGGATCGTAGGTTTCAGGGTTAGCAATGGTTGAAGCATCATCTTTCACATAGGCACGTACTTTACCTACCCAAAGGGTGTCACCCACAACAGCTCCCCAGCTTACGTTTTGCTGTCCAAAGAATTGAACCTGATGTACCACTTTTGAGGTAGCGGCAGCTCCTGCCGAAACTTTCTTAAATGTTCCGTCAGGATTCGATTGTACTAAACCGGTAGTAGTTGAAACTGAGTCATTTGACCATGATGGTTTCATCAAATTAACTGTGTCAATCAATTGAACGGTTGCATTGATCTGTGCGGCAGTATATTCAGTTTGTGTAACCACATACTTGAATTCAGTAAATGCAGTCATTCCCGGTTCAAATTTGAAGGCAGGAACATCCAAAATGGAGTTCCAGGCGTCAACTACAACCTGAAGGTACTTTTTGCCACCAATTTCAACAATTTCCATACCTGGTTTCAAGTCGGCCGGATCTACGGTAGCAGG
This sequence comes from Prolixibacteraceae bacterium, assembly GCA_016938055.1. Classification (GTDB taxonomy): domain Bacteria; phylum Bacteroidota; class Bacteroidia; order Bacteroidales; family Prolixibacteraceae; genus Roseimarinus. The sequence goes on along the minus strand of JAFGVJ010000203.1, from coordinate 36,302 downwards.
GTCGAAAATAGCCAATGGATCGGAAACAACGGGAGGTTCTTCACCACCACCGCCTTCACCTTCGGCCTTGATGTAGTAAATGTTGATGCCGCTCGATTTGGAAGCCATGTAAATGGTGGTGGCCTCACCCACATAGTCGAAAACAGCCCAGTCAATATTGGCACCATAAACCGGAGCCGTATGCAGGGTGTCGCCGGCTGCATTGATAAACAAGAACTCACGGTCGGCACTGCTGCTCGATGAAATTGCAGCAACAGAGATCGTAGTATTACCGGTTACGTCGATGGATACAGCACGGTATTCGGCACCAGCTTCCAGACTACCTGCACCACCCAATTTCATGCGGGTAGTAAATTCCATTCCATCCAGTGTTTTGCCATTGGGTTCTACAACCACAGTTTTATCGGCAGTGGCATAAATAGTCAGGCCATTTACGGTTGTTGTGGCTGAAATTTCACCCAAAGCATTGAATTCATCATTACTGATGTTCCACTCGCGTACGTCCGCAAAAAGCGAACTGAGTGACAACATACTGAGTAAAAGAGTAAAAATTAGAAGTCTCATAGTTAAAAATTATTAGTGATTAATTTGAAAATGATAGATGATAATTTGAATAATCAATATTCCTTAAAATTCTTATTTTTTTGTTGGTTAATCGTATTCATTCAGGGGGGGCAAATGTTGCTTTCCCTTTTAAATGCTGGATTTATTGCCTAACTAATTTATGGCTTTCCTATCGAAAAACATAAAATTAAACCTTAAAATGCGGAATCAGGTAGGTCAAATTATCTTTTTATGGGGATAAAATTGATCGATGACGCTGCCATTAGGCTTTGTAGCCAGAATTTAATGGTTTGTTGATGTTGCTTATAGAGGCCAAAACTTCAAATTTCATTAAAATTGCAACCTTATTCGAAGCAATGAAAAAGAAGATAATGGTTGACCCCAAAGCCAAAGCGCTGATTTTTGATATTGACGGAACATTGGCAGACACCATGCCTGCTCATTTTGCCGCATTTCGAAAAGTATTGGGTCGATATGGAATCAATATGAGTCCTGAATTGTTTCAGTCGATTGCTGGTATACCTGTATTGCCTCAAATGTACATGTTCCTGGAACAATACCAACCCAAAGGTTTTATTCCCGAGAAAGTAGCCAAAGAGAAAGAGGATGAATACTTTAAAACCATAGGTGAAATGCAAGCCATTCATCAGGTTTTCGAAGTGATGAAAGCCTATTCTGGAATTTTACCCATCGCCTGTGGAACCGGAGGCGATAGGCGTATCGCTACCAAAACGCTGGAAGTGATTGGCGCAAGCCCAATGGTGGATGCCCTGGTTACCTGCGATGATGTGCAACATGGAAAACCCGCGCCGGATACTTTTCTGCTTTGTGCCAAATTATTGGGAATTGAACCGGTCCTTTGTCAGGTGTTTGAAGATGGACAGCCCGGCATTGATGCAGCCCTTGCGGCAGGTATGATGGTGACCGATGTGCGTGAATTTCTATAAAACCAATATCTCTTTGACTTTTAAGTTATTATTAAAAAACGAGCGCTGATTTATGTTGTATAAAGGAATCTTAATTGGAAAGATTACCTTCGCCATAGTTTAGTGAAGTTCTTAAAAGTGAATAGATTATGAGTTTAAAAAAACAATTTCTCAAAAGCAGCGATGTTTGTAAAGTAACATTTCGCTTGTCGAAAGCCGACACCAACAATGCAGAAAAGGTTAACCTTGCTGGTTCTTTCAATGGTTGGAATACCCAATCTGAATTGATGTCATCCCTGAAATCGGGTGATTTCACCCTTACGCTGAGTCTTCCTGTAAACCAGGAATATGAATTCCGTTATTTGCTCAACGACACCCAATGGATCAATGATCCCGAAGCCGATGCTTATGCCCAGAATGGATTGGGTGAGGAAAACTCGATCCTGAAAACAAGCGTTTAAAAAGTAAAAAGGTCCTTCCCTAAATTTCAGGAAGGACCTTCTTTTGTGGAGCTCAATTTTAGTGATTGAGTACTTTCAATTTTCTGATTACACCAGTATTTTGGTGGTAATATTGCTGATGCTCACTTCCAGGGCTTCGAAAGGTTGGCCGTTTCCCTGATTGTCATCTTCTACAAAAAGGTATTTTGTGCCTGCAATGTCGCGACTTTGTAAAATTGTTTTAAAATCAATCAACCCCGCACCAACTGAGGTGATGTCATCTTTCACCACTTCAAAATAAGGTCCGTTATCAAGAGCCATATCCTTCAGATGAAGCAACTGGAAACGACCGGGATAACGTTTAAATAGTTCTACCGGATCCTGGCCGGCTTTGGTTGCCCAGAATAAATCCAGTTCAAAAGTAATGAGATCGGGATCCATTTCGGGCATGAAAAGATCGAAAAAAGGAACAATTCCATCGAGCTGTGCAAATTCAAAGTTGTGGTTGTGATAGCCAAACTGAATGCCTGCTTCCTTCATGATTCCTCCAACTTTGTTCCAGTCACCAATCATACGTTTGTATGTTTCAACAGTCCGGTCCTGATCATTGACCCAGGGTTGAATACAATATTTCACTCCCAGTTCGGCATGGTCATCAGCCATCTTGCGGGCATTTTCAATGGTAATTCCGGCTGCTTCAACTGCAGCATGACTACTGATGATGTCCATTCCAAGGTCATTGACAATTTTCTTAAATTCAACAGGAGCATAACCGTAAAACTTTCCGTTGGCATAATTAGCCAATTCCAGGTTCTTATAGCCCATAGCTGCTACTTTCTTCAATGAGCCTAATGCATCGGCTGTCATGGCATCACGGATGCTGTACAATTGCAGGCCTACACCAAAGCTCTTACGGTCGGCAATAGCTGTTTTACAAGCCATTGGCCCTAATATCATTAAGCCAAGGGCGCTGGCAGCCGATATTTTAAAAAAATCGCGGCGGGTTTGATTTGATTGCATATTTTTAGGTTTTTAATGTTTGATTCGATATCATGAGCAATTTAGTGTTAAAATTAAAGGCTTCTGTCGATTTTCAAACATTCGGTGAAAGAATTCTTTGCCGATACATGTTTTTTTGTTGCATTTCGTTAGCTCGAACCGCTTTGTTCATCGGTATGAGTTCGACCACAGCTTTTCAGTTCGCTTCGCTTCTGAAAAGCTGGTCTCACTCACTTTCCGATACAGAAATTCTTGAATATATTCCCCAAAACTTCATCGGTGGAGATTTCACCGGTAATTTCGCCCAGGTAATAAAGGCACTCGCGGATGTCCTGCGAAAGAAAATCGCCCGATATACTCAATTGCATTCCATCCAAAACTCTTTCGATGGCAGCTCCTGCATTTTTCAGTGATTCGTAATGGCGAACATTGCTCACCAGTACATCATTGTCGTTATAAGTCCCACTTTGAACCGAATGAATGAGGAAGTTGATCAATTGATCCATATTGGTTTTTCCTTTTGCAGAAAGGAGAATCACCGGCAACTGCATTTCTTCGCCCAAGCTCATCAGCTCTTCAATTTGTTCTTTAGGGGCAATATCAATTTTGTTGATGATCAATGCCGATTTTTTCTCGTGCAGTTTGTCACTCATACTGGTCAGAAAAATGATGATGTCATTCAATGAACGACTGGCATCTACCATGGTGAGAACAATATCGCTTTGCGCAATTTTTTGATACGACCTTTCAATACCCATGTTTTCAATGGTATCATTAGTCGCACGGATTCCAGCTGTATCGATGAATCGAAATTGAATACCTTCAATGATGACCACATCTTCAATTACATCACGGGTTGTTCCGGCAATGTCCGATACAATGGCCTTATCTTCATTCAGCAGGGCATTCAATAAAGTTGACTTTCCAACGTTTGTATCCCCAATAATCGTTACCGGAACGCCATTTTTCAGGGCATTCCCCAATTGAAACGACTTTGATAAACGGTTGATTAAATGATGGATATTGTTACATAGCTTGAATAGTTCATCGCGATTGGCAAAAGACACATCTTCCTCACTAAAATCAAGTTCAAGTTCAATCAATGAGGTAAAGGTCAACAATTGTTGTCTCAGCTGTTGAATCTCTTTGGAAATACCGCCCCGCATTTGTTGAAGTGCAATGCGATGGGCCGAAGCCGAAGCTGCTGCAATCACATCGGCAACTGCTTCAGATTGTGCCAAATCCATTTTACCATTGAGGAAGGCCCTTTGTGTAAACTCTCCCGGCTTTGCCATTCGTGCACCTTGCTCAATCAGCAGCTGCAAAAGTGTTTGCTGGACAAATACCGAGCCATGACAAGCTATTTCAATAGTATCTTCGCCTGTAAACGAATGGGGTGCTTTGAATATTGAAACCAGCACTTCGTCAAGTACAGCCCCTTCTTTGATGATTGTACCATAAACTATGGTATTGGCCTTTTGTAGTTTTAATGCTGTTTTTTTCGCTGCAGGTCTAAAAATCCGATCGATCATGGAAAATGTCTCATGACCCGATAGTCGGATGATGGCAATTGCACCCATACCGGGTGCGGTACTGATGGCACAAATGGTTTGCTGATCTGTCATCCTTTTTTCAAATGTTTCATGTAAATCAAAGGTAAAGTTTTGATCCGGTATTCCTGGTGGTGTAAAATCCAGGTGGTGATGAGGCGTTCCGATAAGAAGCCCATAATTCTTTCCTGATAATCGTGGTATTCGCCAAGATTGACCCGCTTTTCGAAAGTTTCCAGGATGGAAAACAGCCAGGTTGCAAGCTGTTCAAAATCAGATGATCGCATGATGAACATGTTGTTGGCATACAGCTGTTTTTGTTTCAGCATGTTGTTAAAAGCAGGGAGGAAGGGGAGGGCTGTTTCTGCAATGATCTCTTGCAACAATACCAGGTCATTTTTTTGATGATAACGGTTAAAATGCTCTTCGAGGGTATATTTAAAGGATCGTGGCTGTGGAAGAATTACATCATATTCCAGCATTAATTGCTCAATCTCAGCAGCATTGATAATGCGCTTGGTCCAAAAGTTGTTTTGCTGGCAATAAATTAACCCCTTTCGTTTCCTTTTTAGGCCAATTGGGAAATAGAGCCATTGTTGAATCCGATAATGCCAGGGAATTTGTTTGGCCGTGAAAAAACGCCGATAGTGACAGGTAGCAACGATATCGGCCCCTTGGTTTTTCCAAAACCAATATAAACCGGTTAATTCGCTGTAGTACTTGTTCTTATGAGAAATGTTCAAGTAGGTATCATCACCAATGAGTGAAGATACTTGAGCTGATTTATTTTTGCCTGCCCAAATATGAACATAACAGGGTAAAGCGGGATATGGCTGCCCGTTTTTATAATGAAAAACTAAAATTTTTGTACCACTTACACCGCTCATGTTAAGTATTGTTCCCGCAAATTTGTGAAAAAAAAGATGATTTGACGAACAATGTTTATCGTTATTCTGCGAAATTGTTGGGATTTGTTACTTTTGTCGGCACTTGATTAATTTAAACCGTAATATCATGAAGTTACTCGAAGGAAAAACAGCAATCATCACCGGTGCAACCCGTGGAATTGGCAAATCAATCGCACTTTATTTTGCAGAACAAGGGTGTAACATTGCTTTTACCGATCTTTTTGACGATGATAACATGAAGGCTACCTCGGACGAAATTACCGCAATGGGTGTGAAGGCCAAAGGGTATGCATCTGATGCAAGTAAATTTGAAGAAACCCAAAAGGTAGTTGATCAGATAGTTGAAGATTTTGGTGTGGTCGATATCCTGGTGAATAATGCCGGGATCACCAAGGACACCTTACTGATGCGCATGACTGAAGATCAATGGGATGCCGTCATCAATGTCAACCTGAAATCTGTATTCAATTTTACCAAAGCTGTCCAAAAAACCATGCTGAAACAGCGTTCTGGTTCCATTGTTAACCTGAGTTCGGTGGTAGGAGTTAGTGGAAATGCCGGACAGTCAAATTACGCTGCGTCGAAGGCAGGTATCATTGGTTTTACCAAATCAATAGCCAAGGAATTGGGATCCAGAGGAATTCGTTCAAATGCCATTGCACCTGGTTTTATCATTACTGAAATGACTGCCAAAATTCCAGAAGATGCGCGTAAAGCATGGGAAGCTATGATCCCAATGAAACGTGGTGGTGAACCTGTTGAAGTAGCCAAAGTGGCTGCTTTTCTGGCTTCAGATCTTTCCAGTTATGTGAGCGGACAAGTCATCACCGTGTGTGGAGCAATGAATACATAAACATTCAATACTTCCTGAAAAATCCCGCCAAAAAGCGGGATTTTTCGTCTAACATCATTGATCTATGAAAGCGCTCTTTATTGGTTTAAGCACCCTTGATATTCAATATTTTGTGGATGAGTATCCTCATGCAAACACCAAGATCAAAACCGATGCACCCCTTATGGCTGCAGGGGGTCCGGCAGCCAATGCTGCCATCACCTTTGCTGCATTAGGTGGCCAGGCAGTTTTTTATACCTGCATTGGAGTCAATACATTTTCAGGAATTGTTAACAATGATCTGCATAAATTTGGACTTAAGGTCATTGATCATTTTCAGGACAAACCCTTCGATCCGATTGTTGCGACCATTGTGACCACCGGAAACAGCGAAAGAACCATTTTTACACATCATCCCCATGAATTGAAACTTTTACCAGCCAATGAAGACATTAAGGTTATAGATTATGATTTGATTTTCATCGATGGATTTTATCCTGAATTAAGCCTCCCGATCATCATTCAGGCCAGGGCAAATGGGATTCCCGTAGTTTTTGACGGTGGAAGCTGGAAGTCACACCTTCCTGCCATTTTGAATGAAGTAGACATCGCCATTTGTTCAGCAAATTTTCTCCCGCCTGCATGCGTTAATACCCTTGATGTGACGAATTTTTTAAAACAATCAGGTGTCAAACATGTCGCTGTGTCTCAAGGGGAGAAGCAAATAATTGCTGATTTTGGAACCATTGAAATTGCTGCAGTTAATGCCATCGATTCTTTGGGAGCCGGCGATGTGTTGCATGGCGCTTTTTGCTGGTATATGCTGAAAAACAAATCTTTTGAACTTGCTTTGAGATTGGCTTCAAAATTTGCCACCTATTCGGTCCAATTCAAAGGCACACACCAGTGGATGACAAAGGAAAACTTGCAGCTTTTCACCAATGATGCAATTGATTTTGGTTAAATGCTGATGCTTGTTTCAGATCAAGTCAATTTTCGTAAATTAGCTTTTCTAATTCATCACTCTTTATCCAAAATAAGCGAAAGGCTCAGCAATGAAAATTACCCATCAACTCAATATCGTCCATTCCATTCATCTCAGCCTGTTGTTCACCTTTTTTTTTGTTATCCACTTTTTCATTTTGCGTGAAATCAACAACGACAACCTGCTCCGACAGGCCCGACAACGAGCGATTTTAATAGAACAGATCATCGAGCAACAATATCAGCAAGAAGCAATTCTTCGTCCAATGAATGCTTCTGCTGAAACAAATTATTCATTCAGAAAACTTGTTGATTTTCAGTTTTTAGACAGCATCCAAATCGATGCTCCATTTTCATTCATGATTTTGGGAGGAGGGGATACGTTGATATATCATTTCGATACCACAAAATATGCGAATCAAGAGTTTTTTAATTCAAAATATCTGCAACAAGCCAAAGTACAGAACAGCATCAAAAAAACCTTCTTATTTCTGAATGATGATACAACCTATCTGGCTGCATTTCAACATTTGCAATTTCCTGGAATGTATGCCATTGTGTACCATCCAAGGGCAACTTTATTGAGAAGTTTAGGTAATTATCCGGTGATCATCTCTATTCTATTTATCATAGCATTAATGCTCATGTTGATGATGGTAATGCGCACCAACTACAAGTACACTCATTCAATCACGGGAATTGTTAAAAACCTTCTTAATAATAATCACCTGCAATCCAAAACAGGCTTGCAGGTCGATGAGGCCATCACCATTCAACGATACATTGATTCCATTCAGAACCAGTTAGAATTTTATGTGAAAAACCTCGAAAAGTCAAAGTCGGAACACATGAAATTTGACAAGGATATGGAAATAGCCCGTAAACTGCAAAGCAATATTCTGCCACAAAGGGTACCTGAAATTATGAGCCGTACTGATTTTAGTATTGATGCCATTTCGGAGGCTGCATTTGAGTTAGGCGGTGATTTTTATGATTATTTTCTTTTGGACCATCAACATTTGGTTTTTGTGATTGGCGATATTGCCGGAAAAGGAATCCCTGCTTCGCTTTACATGATTTTTACCCACACCTTGCTGCGTTCTATTGTTGCATCGGGATTCTCGGTCGCTGAAATTGCAGGCAATCTGAACAAACGGTTGATTGAGGAAAGTGTCAGTGATTTATTTATCACCATGATCATCGGTGTGATGGACACAAAAGATGGAACCATCGAATATTGCAATGCCGCCCATAATTATCCATTGGTAATCAGATCAAACGGTGAAATTGAAGAATTGACCGATACCCACGGAATTCCGCTGGGAATATATTCAAACAAAGAGTTTTCTTCCTCAAAAATTCAACTGTCACACAACGATCAGTTGTTCCTTTATACCGACGGATTAGTGGATGTAAAAGATGAAAACAATATGTCTTTCTCGGTAGATGTGCTGAAATACAATTTGATGGGAGCATGGTTTATGGAGCCTGAGCAAGTGATTTCAAAAATTCAGCACGATGTGAAGGTTTTTCGCGGAAACGTTGACCCCGCTGACGATCTGACCATGTTAATGCTCAAATACCATCAGCGGGGTTAATCAATGATTTTTCCGGAAAACTTAGCTTCCGGAAATAATTTTTATTTTTATTTTTTCCTTTTTACTGTCCAATCCAATAGAAATGGTATCGCCTTCCTTTAAATCACTTTTCAGAATGGCTTCAGCCATTTCATCTTCCAGCAATTTCTGAATGGCCCTTTTCAGGGGGCGTGCACCATATTGAGGATCAAATCCCTTTTGAGCAATAAAATCTTTGGCTGTCGATGAAATTTTAAAATGATAATTCAGGTTTCTGACCCTTTCAAAAAGTCCTTTCAATTCAATATCAATAATTTGATGAATGTCTTTTTGGGTCAGGGGACTGAACATGATCACGTCATCTATACGGTTAAGGAATTCAGGGGCAAAGGTCTTTTTCATGGCCTTATGCACCACCGATGAGGCATGTTCAGTATCGGTTACATCGGCAGGAGTAGTAAAACCAACGCCTCGTCCGAATTCATTCAGCTGTCGCGATCCGATGTTGGAAGTCATGATGATGATGGTATTCTTAAAATCAACACGTCTTCCTAAACTGTCAGTCAAGCGGCCTTCATCCATCACCTGTAACAGGATGTGGAATACATCGGGGTGTGCTTTTTCAATTTCATCAAGTAAGATCACTGAATATGGTTTCCGTCTGATGCGTTCGGTTAATTGGCCACCTTCTTCATAGCCTACATATCCGGGAGGAGCACCAATCAAACGGGAAACAGCAAATTTTTCCATGTATTCGCTCATATCAATGCGAACCAATGAATCGGTTGAATCGAAAAGATATTTGGCCAATACTTTTGCCAACTGGGTTTTTCCAACACCGGTTGGTCCCAAAAAAATGAAAGTACCGATGGGCTTGTTGGGATCTTTCAGTCCGGCTCGGTTGCGTTGAATTGCTTTGACAATTTTTTCGATGGCAGGATCCTGACCCACAACTGATCCTCTGATGTCGGCAGCCATGTTCAGGAGTTTTTTACTTTCGGCCTGCGCTACGCGCTGAACAGGAATACCCGACATCATGGCCACTACCTCGGCAACTTTGTCTTCGGTGACCACTTCACGATGGTTGATCAATTCCCTTTCCCAATCTTCCTTTTCTCTTTCCAACAATTGAATCAGGTTCTTCTCTTTGTCGCGGTAAGATGCTGCCAACTCAAAATTTTGACTTTTAACAGCCTGTATTTTCTCTTCACGAGTAGATTCAATCTTTTCTTCCAGCTTGATAATGGCTTGAGGAACATTGATGTTGGCAATGTGTACACGTGAGCCTGCTTCATCAAGGGCATCAATGGCTTTGTCGGGCAAATGACGATCGGTAATGTAGCGCGCAGTAAGATTTACACAGGCGGCAATGGCCTCTTCGCTATAGTTTACATTGTGGTGATCTTCGTAACGGCTTTTTATGTTGTTCAGAATCTGGATGGTTTCGTCAATGGAGGTTGGTTCAACCATTACCTTCTGGAATCTGCGTTCCAAAGCGCCATCCTTTTCAATATTCTGCCGGTATTCATCAAGCGTAGTTGCTCCGATGCATTGAATATCGCCACGGGCAAGTGCGGGTTTTAGCATGTTCGCGGCATCGAGCGAGCCTGTAGCTCCTCCTGCACCAACAATGGTGTGAATTTCATCGATGAACAGGATGACGTTATGCACCTTGGTCAATTCATTCAAAATTGCTTTCATGCGTTCTTCAAACTGTCCCCTGTACTTGGTTCCAGCAACAATAGATGCCAAATCGAGTGAAACCACCCTTTTGTCGAACAAAACTCTTGAAACCTTCTTCTCGATAATCCTGATGGCCAGTCCTTCAGCTATGGCTGATTTACCAACGCCAGGATCACCAATCAGTATCGGGTTATTCTTTTTACGGCGACTCAGAATCTGGGCCAGGCGTTCAATTTCTTTATCACGTCCCACAATCGGGTCAAGACTTCCTTCTTCAGCAGCTTGTGTGATGTCTATGCCAAAATTGTCAAGTACAGGGGTTTCAGATTTTCCAGCTGAAGGTTGATTGCCCGATGAAGGAGGCTTAGGCTGGAAAAAATCACCTGAATCATCGTCACTGTCACCCGGATAATCCGATTTGGCTTCAGTTTGCTTGTGGGTATACTCCTCAAGATGCGATTTGATGATGTAATAACTGATGTTGTGTTCTCGTAATATTTTGGCAATCAATGATTTTTCATCTTTAAGCAAAGCCAACAACAAATGACCGGTGTTGATGGTTGGACCTCCCATTGCCCTGGCCTCCAGGTAAACAATTTTCAATGATTTTTCAGCTTCTTTCAAAAGCTGAACAGAGGAATTTGCATCCAGGGCTTTGTCTTCCCGAACTTCTTTTTCAACATCTTTTTTTAAACCAAAAAGATCGATACCCATATTGTTCAGTAAATCGATGGCAACTCCTTCACCATCCCGCAAGATACCCAGAAAAATGTGTTCCAGTCCGATGTAATCATTACCCAAACGAATGGCTTCTTCACGGCTGTAAGTTAAAACGTCCTTTATTTTAGGCGAAAATTTCGAATCCATAGAATATATCGTGATAAAACTGACTAAATAGTGGAGCTAATATACATATTTTCCCCACAGATTTTTTTAATAAGACAATTGAAAGAAACGATTGTTGAAAGAATCATCAACTATGTTAATTTTTTAAGAAAGGGGGATCAAAGTAGGCGTATTAATAATGGTATTTTTGTATTTTTAACCGTTTTTTTAGTGACCTAATGAAAGGATATAAATATGTCTGAAAACGAAAGAATTATTAAGATTAATATTGAAGAGCAAATGAAATCAGCCTACATCGATTACTCGATGTCGGTGATTGTTTCACGAGCTTTACCCGATGTGAGGGATGGAATGAAACCTGTGCATCGGAGGGTTTTGTTTGGCATGAATGAATTGGGGACTACCTCCAATAAACCATATAAAAAATCGGCCCGTATTGTAGGGGAGGTGTTGGGTAAATTTCATCCCCACGGAGATTCCTCTGTGTACATGACCATGGTTAGGATGGCTCAGTACTGGTCCTTACGATATCCCATGGTTGACGGACAGGGTAACTTTGGATCCATCGATGGTGATAGCCCGGCGGCCATGCGTTATACCGAAGCCCGTTTGTCGAAGATCGCCGAAGAAACCTTGGCCGATCTTGATAAAAATACCGTTGATTTTCAACCTAACTTTGACGAATCGCTCACCGAGCCCACCGTATTACCTACCCGAATTCCCAACTTATTGGTGAACGGAGCATCGGGTATTGCCGTGGGGATGGCTACCAACATGCCACCTCATAACCTGGTCGATACAGTTGATGCGATCATTGCATACATAAACAATCATGAAATTGAGCCAGAGGAACTAATTGAAATCATTAAAGCGCCTGATTTTCCAACGGGTGGCATTATTTATGGTTATCAGGGAGTACGTGAGTCATACCTCACTGGCAGAGGTCGTATTGTAGTCAGGGGGAAAGCTCATATTGAGACAAGCGGCAACGGTCGTGAAAAGATCATTGTGACCGAGATTCCCTACATGGTGAACAAAGCTGAATTGATCATAAAAATAGCTGAGCTGGTCAATGAAAAGAAATTGGAAGGCATTTCGAATATCAACGACGAATCGGACCGAAACGGAATGCGTATTGTCATTGATATCAAAAAGGATGAGATATCCAATGTAGTACTGAACAAACTTTATAAATTCACCCAGCTGCAGTCAGCGTTTAGTGTGAATAACATTGCATTGGTGCAAGGCCGTCCAAAGATGTTGCACCTCAAGCAGTTGATCAAATATTTTGTTGATCATCGCCACGATGTGGTCACCAGGCGCACTCAATATGAATTGGAACAAGCCGAAAAACGGGCTCATATCCTGCAAGGCTTGATCATCGCAAGCGACAATATCGATGAAGTCATCCGCATTATCCGTTCGTCATCAAGTCCGGATATTGCCCGGGAACGATTAATGGAAAGCTTTGAATTATCGGAAATCCAATCAAAGGCCATCGTTGAAATGCGCTTACGTCAACTGACTGGACTGGAACAAGAGAAATTAAGGGCTGAATACGAAGAATTACAAAAAACCATTGAACACTTAAAACTGATCCTCGAAAATGAGTGGATGCGCATGGACATCATCAAGGAGGAACTCAATGAGTTAAAGCTGGCATATCCCGAAGGCCGAAGGACCGAAGTAGTTCCCAATGCCGAAGAGTTTAATCCCGAGGATTTTTATGCCGATGAGGCCATGCTGATTACTATATCACATTTGGGGTATATTAAAAGAACCCCGCTCACTGAATTTAGAACCCAGGGCAGGGGGGGAGTAGGTTCCAAAGGTGGAGCTACACGCGACGAAGACTTTTTGGAGCACATGTTCTCTGCTTCGATGCACAACACGCTTTTGCTTTTCACCGAAAAGGGAAAATGCTTCTGGCTGAAGGTTTATCAAATCCCAGAAGGGTCAAGAACTTCAAAAGGCCGGGCCATTCAAAACCTGCTCAACATTGAACAGGATGATAAAGTTAAAGCCTTTATCAATGTAAAAACTTTGCTCGATGAAGAGTATATCAATAACAATTTCATCATTATGTGCACCAAAAAAGGGATCATTAAAAAAACATCTCTGGAGGCATATTCTCGGCCACGACAAAATGGGGTAAATGCAATCACTGTGCGTGATGGTGATCAACTTTTAGAAGCCCGTTTAACCAATGGGAACAATGAAATTATGTTGGCTGTCCGTACAGGAAAAGCCATTCGATTCAATGAAAAAATTGTTCGTGCCATCGGCCGAACTGCATCAGGAGTTCGGGGTATTTCACTGAGCAGCAGCGATGAAGTAATTGGCATGATATGTGTAGAAAATGAATCAGAAGACGTTATGGTGGTATCCGAAAACGGATATGGTAAGCGTTCCAGGATTGAAGATTACCGCGTAACCAACCGGGGAGGAAAAGGAGTTAAAACCATCAATATCACTGAAAAAACAGGTGCATTGGTTGCTTTAAAAAGCGTGACGGATAACGACGATTTGATGATTATCACCGAAAGTGGAATGACCATACGCATGGCTGTTGATTCTGTCAGACTGATGGGACGTGCTGCACAAGGTGTTCGTTTAATCAATCTGAAAGATAGTGATACCATCGCTTCAGTTACGCGTGTTGGAAGAAGTGAGGATGAAATACCGGAAAGCAACCTTGAGGTTGATGATTCAGAAGAATCAAGCATACAGGATGAAGCAATTGAATAATTACAGGTCGTTGTAGAGAATTGGGAATATATTAAATTTGTAAAAAAAAATATTAACAACTATGAAGAGAATCGTAACACTGCTATCATTATTGTTTATAACAACAGCCATCTTTGCCCAAAGGGGAAAGGTAACCAGCGCTTTGGGGTATAAAGAATCGGGAGAACTTGCGAAAGCGTATGAAGTGATCCAGGAAGCGCTTGATCCAAACAACGAAAAAGCAGAGAAATCATTGACCTGGCCAAGAGCATGGCAAGTTAAAGGGGAGATTCTGCAAGAAATTTTCAGAACAGGGAAAAAAGGAATTGTAGAAGAACCTTTGTTTGAAGCACTTGAAGCTTATCAACAAGCAATCAAAATCGATGCAGATAACAAGTTTGGTAAAAGCCTGATGGTTGACCTGACTTTCCTTCAAACCGATTTTTCAAATTATGCCATCACAGCTTATGAAGCTGAGCGATTTGATGTAGCCTTGAAATGTTTCGAAAGTTTTATGCTGATTTCTAATATTCCAGTAATGAATACGACCTCGGGCGAAGTGGTGGACACAGCCATCATTTACAATGCCGGATTAGCAGCTTACAAAGCAGAGAACTGGGATAAGGCCATTCAGTATTTCAAGAAATCATCTGACAATGAGTACAATGGACCAGTTAGCAGTTATTATGCTTTCAAAGCCATGGAGGAGAAAGGAGACACTGTTTCAGCCATTGCTTATCTCAAGGAAAGCTTCGAAAAATATCCTGACAATGAGACACTGATTGTTGAATTGATTAATTATTACATAGCCGCGGGTAAGCCCAACGATGCCATCAGTTATCTGGACCTGGCAATCTCTAAACAACCAGATAACGTTTCATATTATACTGCCAAAGGACAAACATTGGAGCGTCTTGGACGTGAGGATGAAGCCATTGAGCAGTACAAGCAAGCCATCGATAAAGATAAAAGTCAATACACATCGTATTATAACCTTGGCGTAATCTATTATAATCGTGGTGTCAATTCTTTGAATGAAGCAAATCAACTGCCACCAAGTGCTACTAAAGAATTTGATGAGTTGAATGAAAAAGGCAACGACAATATGCGCAAAGCATTACCATACATTGAGAAATCGTTTGAACTTGATTCAACAGAAGTTGCCATCATGGAATCATTGAAGCAGATTTATTATCGTTTAAAGATGATAGATAAATACAATGAAATCAATACAAAAATGCAAAACTTGAAGTAAGGAATATTTCACAGAAGACCGGAATTGAATCCGGTTTTCTGTGAAACGTTATATTTATCATAATATGAATTATGAGACAAGAGATTTGAACTGTTTTATCTCTAATAAAGGGTTATTAAGCAGCTAGAATGATCATATTTTTAACCAGTACAAAGGATGCAAATAAATATGCCATTCTCAGCGCGTTAATTTTCCAGAAAAATTGATGTTGTATTTTATGATACAAGTACTTAGTTGTTATTTTGTCAATATCCAATGCAAGCACTTCAATCAATACTTTACAACACCAGGACGGAAACTTTTATCAAGTTGTTTCAAATGCCATGAATACAATGGATTTCCAGTAAGATTAATGAATTTCAGTGATTTGATTTGTGCATACTCCAATGGTATCAATTTGACGGAATTGTCAGAAAGATCAATAATCTGCAATGACGGATGTTGTGACAATGACTTGGCAAATAAATCAATTTTGTTACCAGATAAATCAAGTTCTTGAAGATGGAGCATTTTATTGAGGTCTTCGGTGACCATAGTAATTTTGTTTCTGGACAGATTCAAGCGGATTACATTTGTTAATTCACCAATTTGGCAAGGTATTTCAACAATGTTATTTAACTCAAAATCAATATATTCAATTAAGTTCCCATTTGTAAACTCACCTTTAAAATACTGAAGTTGATTGATGCTTAAATTTAATTCTTTTAAAACAGGTGCACTTAATAATGAAAAGTCAATGGTGCGAAGTAAATTGTTGGATAAATTTATTGACGTAAGCCGGGTTAATTTTTTGAAATCAGTAATGGTTGTCAATCTATTTTTTGAAAGATTCAGTGTTTCCAACTGTAGCATCTCCCCTAATGATGCAGGAAGACCTGATAATTGGTTTCCTGTTAAATTTAAATGTGTAATAACTTGTAGATTACCAATTTGCTCTGGCAAACTGATTAGTTGATTGTCATTTAGTTTCAATTCTGATAATGAATGCAGCTGTCCAAAATCTTCGGGTAAGGTGATCAATTTATTTTTTTCAGCTTTCAATACACGCAAACTAGTTAAGCCTCCAAATCCTGACGGTAAATGTTCCAATTGATTCCTGTCAACATCTATCATTTGCAATTTTTTAAGCATACCAATGTCTTCAGGTAATGCCTCTAATTGATTAGAAAAAAGATCTAATTCAATGAGATGCTGGAGTTTAGAAATACTGTCGGGTAATGATACAATTTGATTTTCTGCAAGTTTAAGTATTTGAAGATTAATGCATTCATACAATTCTTTTGGAATAACTGTCAGATGATTGGCATTTAAATCAAGAAACCTGAGTTCACTCAATTGACCAATTTGTTTTGGAATATTCGTGAATTGGTTGTGTCTGAGGTATAAATTTTGTAGTTTTTTAAGCTCAAATAATTCCTTTGGGATTTCATTGATTTGATTATAACCAATATACAGTGTTTGAAGATTCTTAAATTTTTTAATGTCAGTGGGGATTTCCATCAATTGGTCATTCTCGAGATTGAGTATATAAACACCCGGGGGATTCAATGCTGCTTCTTCGAGGCTGGTAAACATGGTTTGTTTTTGCAGTTCCTCAGCTGTTAAAATTTTCATATTTGTTGAACAGGATTGCAACAAAAGAACGACAATCGTTGTTGGAAGGATAAATTTCGTGAAATAATTCATTTATAAAAGTTGAAGTGATTAATATTCTGATAATAGGATCATTAATCCTTGATTATTCGTTTGATGTGTTTAGAAAAGTCGCGAATTTTCCTGTCAAGAAATGACATTTCAACAATATACTTTGGATCAATTACATAATAATCATATACCTGCAGATCATTCCATTCAATCATCTTTCGTAACTGAAAGGTATAGTCTTCTCCTTTCTCGGAATAACGGTCAAGGGTTTCAAGCAATTGAAAAACATTGGCTTCTTCGTATCTTTTATTCCTGAATTGGCGGTACGCGTTATGACGCCCAATTGTTAAAAAATAGTGATCAATTGATTCGGCTACAGTCAGATACTTTTTTACATATATAGGTTGTTCATCGCGTTTAAAACGTGATTTCATCATACTTGGATCGCTTGGGGTGGTCC
This sequence comes from Prolixibacteraceae bacterium, assembly GCA_016938055.1. GTDB lineage: Bacteria > Bacteroidota > Bacteroidia > Bacteroidales > Prolixibacteraceae > Roseimarinus. The sequence goes on along the minus strand of JAFGVJ010000203.1, from coordinate 18,907 downwards.
AAATTCCAAACAGATTGTTGCCTTCAAGTGCGAAACGGGAACTCCCCCAGCCCGACTCAACGGCAGCCTGCGCCAAAACAAGACTTACAGGGTGTGGTTTCAGACGAGTTAAGAGGTTCTCATATGTCTTAGCCCTAAAACGGATCATCAGGCTGTCAGCAAAGGCCAATTCATTTGGATCCAAAGGTTCACTCTTTTCAATTTTTTCGATGATCTGATGGACTTCCCTGCCATTGTTCTCCAGTTGGTATTTAACAATTAGAATGGCAGGAAGTACTTGGTTAATAAACTGTTGCTTTCTTTCTTCTGAGGTAACAAATTTTTGAATAATCAAAGAATCATATAGAACAGGTACGACCAACGAATCTATTATGGGAATGACTTTGTGGATACTGTCGAGGTGAACATGTTGAATATTAAGCTCTGTTTTAATTTCAATTTCATCGAGCCATGAAAATAAAATCACCACAGTTGCACAAAGCAGAAGAATCATCTCAGTTTTTCGCACAAACAACTTGTTTCAATGAACGACAAATATAAGAAGATCTCCGTCTGATTGCAAGATGCTTTCCATCGTGAAAACGGGAAATCTCATTCTATCAGTATGATATCATTAATTAAATCATTATCAATATAAAAAAAGGAGCTGTTATCAATTAACAACCCCTTCTTATAAGAATATAAATGTAAATGAATCAATAAAAAGCCTCACGAAGTTGTTCAACCCAGGATTCGATCCTGGCTTTGCTGAGTCGTGCCTGGTTTTCCTGGTCGAGACATAAGCCACAGAACTGATCACCACGCTGAGCTACAGAATGTTCGTATGAATATCCCTCGGTGGATGTATATCCAACTACTTCGGCTCCTTGTTTCATCACCAAATCGGCAAAAATTCCCACACCGTCGTTAAAATTCTCAGGATAACCTTTTTGATCACCCAATCCAAAAATGGCAAAACGCTTTCCTTTCAGGTCCATGTCTTCGAGTGCCGGAACCAATTCATCCCAATATTGAGGCAATTCACCATCGAACCAGGTTGGAACGCCTACAATGATGTTTTTAAAAGGGACAAAATCTTTGTCATGGGCTTCTTCTACATTGACGACCTCCACCAGTTCTTTTCCAAATGCTTCGATAACTTTTTCCGCAGCTTTGGCAGTTTTGTTGGAATTGAAACTGTAAAAAACTCCTATTTTCTTCATAATAAATTAATTGAGTTCATGATTAATAGTTGATCATTGCTCTCGCAGCATCGACGATTTTTTCGGTATCTGGAAGGATGGCTTTTTCAAGTATCCTGTTGAATCCAACCGGGGTAAATGGAGAACCAATCCGTTTTACAGGTGCATCGAGATATTCAAAAGCTTCTTCCATGATGATGGAGGACAATTCTCCTCCAAAACCGGCAAATACTTTGTCTTCGTGAACAATTAACACTTTGTTGGTTTTTTTTACCGAGTTGAGAATGGCTTCTTTATCGAGAGGAATCAATGAGCGTAAATCAATCACTTCGGTGTCAATGCCTTCCCCTTCCAGTATACCTGCTGCTTCGAGGCAGTGAATCAGTGTATTACCATATGTTAAGATGGTCAAATCTTTTCCGGGACGGCGAATGCGGGCTTTCCCAAAAGGGATTTCAAAATCATCGGGGTAAGCTGCTGCTGCCTGAGGTGAATTGTACAAAGCTTTTGGTTCCATAAAAACAGTGATGCCAGGCGAACGCATGGAAGTACGTAACAATCCGGCTGCATCATCAGCAAAACAAACATATACAATTCGAACTCCAGGTAAGGTAGATAAAGCCCCCTCAATGTTTTGGGAATGATACAAGCCACCACCGATATAGCCTCCTGATGCCAGGCGAATGGTCATGTTTGGAACGAACTGACCGTTTGATCGCCAGTAATCATGGCTAGAGTCAACAAATTGTTCCATAGCCGGCCAAAAATAATCAGCAAACTCAGCTCCTTCAATAACGATCCTGATTTTCTTATCGAAGCGGCTCATTCCATTGGCAGTTCCTACAATAAAATCTTCAGCTATGGGAGCACTGAAAACACGATCTTCACCGAACTCTTGCTGCATACCTTTGGTGACATTAAAGGCACCCCCTTTATCTTTGTTCGCCACATCCTGTCCCCAAATAAAAGTATCTGGATTGTGCCGGAATTCTTGTTTCAAAGTTTGATTGATGGCATCAACCAGTTTGATCTTCTCTCCTTCGAATTCATGCGTTCCTTCGGGATACTTTTCGGCCGGATAAGCATCGGGCATTACAAAATCGTAGATGGATGCAGGATCAGGATCGGGAGCTTTCAAGGCCTTTTTATGCGCATCTTTTACCACTAATTGCGCTTTTTCCTCAATGGCCAATAATTCCTCTTCGTTAAACCGGTGGTAACGGGTTAACAGGCGGCGGAATTTGGCCAAGGGATCGTATTCTTTGACGTAAGTTCGCTCGTATTCATTGCGGTACAATTCATGTCGATCGGAGTTGGAATGAGATTCCATCCTGACACAGTTTGCTTGTAGAATGACAGGCTCCCCAACTTCCAATACATGCTTCTTGGCTTCGGCCATGGCATTCATTGAGTCAAAAATATCTTTGCCATTGCAATGGATAATCCTTAAATTCTTAAATCCGCTAAAGTTGTTAGCCACTTTGCGATTGGCCGTTTGCATATGTTTTGGTACCGAAATGCCATATCCATTGTCCTGCAGCACAAAAATAACTGGTAGTTTTTCGCGCGAAGCCCCATTGATAGCTTCGTACACGTAGCCTTCGGATGTGGCAGATTCGCCATGCGAAGTAATGGCCACTCCTTTTTGTTTGTAATACTTAATGGCCCGTGCCACACCCACTGCATGCAAATCGTGGTTTCCAGTGCTTGACGAAACATTGTGAATGTTCCATTCAGGTTTTGCAAAATGGTTCGACATGTGACGACCGCCACCAGCTTTATCGGTTGCTTTGGAAATACCGTTCAAAATGATTTCTTCGGCAGTTAAGCCAGCAGAAAAACAGGTCATCATGTCGCGATAATACGGAAAAAGATGATCAGTTTTACGGTCAAAATGTTGGCCGATGGCAAACTGAATACCATCGTGGCCAGCATAGGGAGCATGGTACGACCAACCTATGGCTTGCTTGAGGTAATTTGGAGCTCTTTCATCCAATTTTCTACCCACAACCAGTGTGGTATACCATTGTTCCAAAACTTCCTTTTCAACATTCTTAATTGAATAGATTTTAGGATAACTATTACTCATGGTTACATTAAATTTTTCGGTTGATATCAAATTCTTCCAACAGGTCGGCAATCCGTCGCAGGAAAGCTCCTCCCAAAGCGCCATCCACAATACGATGGTCGTACGAGAGTGAGAGGAACATTTTGTGTCTTACCACAATGGCATCACCAGTTGGTGTTTCCATCACAGCCGGCTTCTTTTCGATACTTCCGGTGGCTAAAATGGCCACCTGAGGCTGATTAATTATTGGAGTACCAATGATATTCCTGAAGGAACCAAAATTGGTAATACTGAAAGTTCCGCCAGAAATTTCGTCGGGTTTGAGTTTATTGGTTCGGGCTCTGTCTGCCAGGTCGTTCAGCGATGATGTAATGCCTACTAAATTTTTTTGATCGGCATCGTTAATGACTGGAACAATCAGGTTTCCATCGGGTTTTGCAACAGCAATCCCTACATTCACTTTGCTACGAAGGATGATACGATCCTCATCGACTGATGCATTTACCATCGGGAATTCACGCAAAGCAGCCGCAACAGCTTCGATGAATATGGGCATAAAGGTGAGTTTCTGATTGTATTTGCTGGTGAATTCATCTTTCACCTTGTTTCGCCAAAGCACCAGGTTGCTCACATCAGCTTCAACCACTGAAGTAACATGGGGAGCTACCCTCACTGAATTGACCATGTGATCGGCAATGAGTTTCCGAACTCGATCCATTTCCATGATCTGGTCACCGGAACCAATTGAAACACTTACTTTGTTTACCGATGCAGCAGGTCGATCAGTTGATACCTCTTTTTTTGAAACGGTTGAAGTGGTTTTATTCTGCCCTCTGTTTTTCAAATAATTCAGAATGTCGTTTTTCTGAACCCTTCCATGGGCACCACTTCCTGGAATTGCTTCCAATTCGGCCAAGGAAATCTTTTCTTCTTTAGCGATAGAACGTACCAAAGGTGAATAGAAACGCGTAGCTTCAACATTGCTTTCATCACTTACTGATACAGTTTCAACACTTCCGTCATCCTTTCTGATAGCTTCATCGACTTTTTCTGCAGGTTTTACTTCTTTTTGTTCTTCAGTTGGTGCATCATCCTGATCATCAGATGTATTGATATAGGCAACAATTTCACCTACAGGAACAACACTGTCAACATCGAACAATACTTTGGAAATAACACCATCTACCGGGGAGGGTATTTCTGAATCGACTTTCTCAGTTGCAATTTCAAACAACAAGTCATCTTCCTCCACCTTGTCGCCAACTTTCACAAACCATTTGGTGATGGTAGCTTCCTGTACACTTTCACCCATTTTGGGCATGAGCACTTTAAATTCAGACATCTTCTATTACATTTAAAATTCTTAACATATTAACAGCAACCTTTACTGAATGTTCTCAAAAAAGTAAAATTCTATATAATACGCTGAATTACAATTCTTAAAACTTCAATAAAAATGTTCAAATAACAATTTTGTATGCAGTCTTTTTAAGCAATAAATACAGGAAAGTATACTGTTAACCCTATTACATCTTTTTGAGAAGAAGTATAAGATTTGCTATTGTAAAAAAAAGTTGATAACTGAATGTTAATCAAAAGGCAGTGTATAACTAGAAAGGATTTCAGTATCGTAGTATCCGAAGAGATCCATATCAGGCCAGCTATCGACCCGATTGGTAATTCTGTTCATAAGTTGATTGATATCATAAGTGAACCTGGAGCCCTGCCAGTTGCTGGTGTTGGTGAGAAAGACCCATTGCAGGCCATCAGGGCGACGGACAATCATGGCCGAAGTCCCAGCAAAGCTGCCGGTTCTGATCCAGATTCCTTCTTTGACATCACGCCAACCAAGGGCTTTTCTATCTTCAAGTGTCATCAGAGCAATTGATTCAGGACTCAGAATGTCAGGTACTTTATCGAAACCATCAACCAGGGTCAATAATTTAGCCAACTCAGGAGCTGATGCTATCCACCCACCGGCTGCCCCCAGTAATTCAATATCGTTACCTCCATAGGTCTTGGGCAAGAGTAGACTATCACCAGTGAATGCTGGTACCAGGTTCGAACCATCCTGCTCATAATAACGTACTTCGTTGGACCGTCGTTGTTCATAGAGGTTGCGGCCAATATGCATGTCGAAAATGCCATTGGGATACAGGATATGGTATTTGACGTAATCTTCGTAAGGCATTCCCGACACTTTTTCAATGATGGCCCCCATAAAGGCATAAGCCATGTTTGAATAACTGTACATGGAACCCGGTTTAGCATGCAAACGCCGGCTAATAGCATATTTTACATAGGTATCGATGCTTGCCGGTGGTTCATCTCCAACAATTTTTGCAATGTCGATAGGTAAAAACATAGGATCACCATAGCGTTGCGTCCAGCCTGATGTATGATTTAATAAATGCAGCACCTCAATATCCAACAGTTGCCGATCACGGATATCTAGATATTCAGGTTCGTTAAAATATCCTTTGGGGCCGAATACCGGATCACTGAGTTGCATTTTTCCTTCTTCAACCAGTTTCATAACAGTGATTGCAGTGATGAGCTTTGACACACTTGCAATTCGGTAAAGATGCTCGGGAGTGGCTGCTATCATAGAAGTTTCATCGGCAAATCCATATGATTTATTGAAAACCAACTTTTCGTTTTCAATGATGGCTATCGAAACACCTTTGAGTGCAGAACGTTCCATAAAACGTGTTACCTGTTGATCGATGTAGGGAGAGTATTCAAATTCAGTCTGGTAATTTTTGATGCGCTGATTGAGTGGTCTGTTCATTTCATAAGAAGAAAACAGTTCAAGACCTATGGCTTTATCGGGGGAAAATGGCGCATAAAGCACCAGTACCGATAAAAGAATGAGGTGTTTGATTGTTAATATCTTCTTCATTATTCCCTACTATCTATGCTAAATTCACATTTGTAAACTACCAATTAATTCATTGACTGAGGACATTTTATGTCGATTTAGATATTCTTCAATACCTGCAATGATTTTCATCGTGATCAATGGATCAATAAAATTGGCGGTACCTACCTGTACTGCCGATGCTCCTGCAATCATGAATTCAATGGCATCGGTGGCATTCATGATACCTCCCATTCCAATGACGGGAACTTTAACAGCCTGTGCAACCTGCCACACCATTCGTAAGGCAATGGGTTTGATGGCAGGGCCCGATAGACCTCCGGTAATGGTCGATAATACAGGGCGACGTGATTCTGCGTGAATGGCCATTCCCAAGAAAGTATTGACCAAAGAGATACTGTCTGCACCCTGGGCTTCCACTGCCCTGGCTATTTCTACAATATTGGTAACATTGGGAGAAAGTTTTACGATCAAGGTCTTGGGATAAACTTTCCGTACAGCCCTGGTGACTTGCTCTGCCATGGGGCAACTGGTTCCAAAGGCCATCCCGCCCTCTTTCACATTTGGACAGGAAATGTTCAATTCAATGGCTGCAATGTGTTCCAATTCAGCAATTTGCTGAGTCAGTTCAATATATTCTTCAATGGTAGAACCATTCACATTGACAATCACTTTCGTATTGTATCGGGCAACCTTAGGATAAATATGTTCGCAAAAATATTGCGCACCCTTGTTTTGCAGACCAACAGCATTGAGCATACCTGAAGGTGTTTCTGCCATCCGGGGATAATCATTGCCTTCGCGATGATGCAGGGTGGTTCCTTTAAGCAGGATTCCTCCCAGCTTATTGATGTCAATAAAGTCGTCAAATTCAACTCCGTTACCAAAAGTCCCCGATGCTGTCATCACAGGGTTTTTCAGTTCAAGATCATGTATTTTTACACTTAGATCTGCCATTTTAATTGTTTGGTATTGAATACAGGTCCTTCGGTACACACACATTGATTGCCACTGGTAGTACTGGTTACACAGCAAAGACAAACACCAAAACCACAGGCCATCATGTTTTCAAGGGATACTTCACAATCGATATCTAATTGGGCAGCTTTTGCGGCAACTGCATGCGTCATGGGATCAGGCCCGCAACAATAAATACGGTTGAAGTGATGATCAGCAGAAAACACCGGATGGTGAGTGACAAAACCATGTACCCCTAGCGAACCATCGTTGGTGGTCAGATAAACTGGTCCATGCTTACTGAAATCTTCAATCAAGATGTGGTCTTTATCGGTCCGGGCCCCCAGTAAAATGTGTATTTCGGCACCCAGTTCTTTCGATTCACGAGCCATGTGCATCATGGGAGCAATTCCCACACCACCGCCAATCAACAGGATTTTCTCGTAGTTTTTAGGGCGTGAAAAGCCGTTCCCAAGGGGAAAAATTACATTGAGATGATTTCCGGGTTGTAACAGCCCCAATTTACGGGTACCTTCACCAACCACTTTAACCAGAATGCTGAATCGATTGTTTGAAATATTTGTTTCGTGAATGGAAAAGGGCCTACGAAGAAAGGTTGAAGGAGCATCCGGAACCAATACATTGACAAACTGCCCCGGGACGATCGTACCAAGTAGCTCATCCGATTCCAATTCCAGCAGATAATTGTCGTGATTTAATTTTATATTCCTGATTATGAGTAAATCACAAACCTTTTTGTCCATCGCGCCATTTCAATTTGAGCGCAAAGATAGTACAATTATTTTGCAGGACGAAAATCTTCAAAAGTATGATCTTCATAAAATATCAACACCCGACTTACCTTTTTTTCCTCATTCTGAGCATTCGTGACGGGCATTGCTGGTGAATTCTCAAGTCGTTTATCCTTTACAATGGTTGGGTCTATTTTGCTTTCGGGTTGTTTTTGAGATGTTTGTAACTCATCGGTTTGATTAAAATTGAACAAATTGTCAGCAGGTAAATTCTTTGAAGCCGGGGGGTCAATTAGCCTGTGCATCCGGCCTTCACCTGTTAATAACCATCGGGCATCCAGTTTTGGAAACTGATCCAAAATCTTTTGTATAAAAGAAAATCCCGGATTGTTCCTTCCGTTAAGCACATGTGAAACACTGGATCTTTGAACGCCTATGCGATCAGCGAATTCAGCTGCACTTAAATTCTCTGCTTCAATAAACTTGATGATCCTTTCTTTCATGGTCTTGTCGACAATATTGTAAGTACTTTGCAGATAATACAAATGTACGATATTGAATTACAAATTCCAACTGAGACCTGTGTAAAATACTGATTACAAATGTCACCATGTTTGTATCATGAATAAAAAGTAAAAACACAGATTAGCAGCACCTTACTTCATTTCCTTATTATTAAAGTAATACTTACTAATAAAATAATCAAATAACTGGATAATAAGCTATTACATTCCGAATATTGCATTATGTTATGAAAAATTTATCAATAATTCACATTGGTAGATAAAAATTTGAATATAAACTTTCGATAAGCGCTTATTAAGTATTGGATATCAAAAGATTAAATACTTCCTATGAAGTATGATTTTCTGTTTTCATCTTAATTGATTTAAGTTACATATGTAACGCTATCAACTGCAGTTTTTAATGTACATTGTTAAATTATTTAATCATCCCCAAATAAAATACACTTTACAAATGTTTATTTACAAAGAAGGTGTGCTTGGCTACAAATGTGAAATACCCTAACGGAATTTTAAATGTGAATGTTTCATTCAAATAAAGGAGAAGAAACTGACCAAAAGCATAACAGCATAACTTTTCATATCGGAATCGATTTCCATTCCAATGAAAAATTGAAATGCCATCCTTATACCCTTTTCTATTGAGTTTTCCCGTATCAATTGCCGATGTTTTGCTTTTATGCAATTCTGAAGCAATTAAAACACGCAAAATAATGAGGTAATATATTGATTACATACTATTTAGCTGGAAAGTAAAACTGATTCAAATCTGCATGAAAAGAAATTTTTACAAAGTAAATGTGATGTTGAAAAGAAAATCAAACTTGAACTGTTGGTTGAAGAGATAGCTGGTGCGAAAACCCAACTCTACCGGAGCAATGAACCGAAACAAATGGGAATCAAAAGCTATTTCCACTCCGGTTGATCTTAGTGTGCCACTGTAGGGAAACTGTTCTTGATCAATGGTGCTGCTGCCACGGTACCAGGATTGATCATAAAATCCTTTCAGCCTCATACGTTTCAGGTAAATCAACCCTAAAAGTTGTTTGTCGGGGTACCACACGGGCCGCTCATAGTCGATACCGCCACTATACATTTGCTTGTTCATGATATGCTGATGCCCCCTCGGAAATCTGATTCTGTCAGAAAATCCATATTCTGTGTCACTTTTGGATTGGTAGCCATTGTATACAGTTATTCCATGGTTTTTTTGAATGCCTGGCAAATAAATCAGGTTGGATACTGCGAACAGAGAGCCAAAATTGATGACTCCGGCCAATGAACTATTGTAGCTCATGTCAATCATGAATCCAAAATCAGGTTGAATATCCTGTGCCGCAGTTTGTAATAAATGATGATAATAGAGCCCTGCTTCCAGGCTTTGGTAATTTCCCTTGGGGAAGTTGGCATGAGCCCGTTCATCGGCGGCAATATTGGAAAACTGATATTTCAATCGTGGCTGCAAACGCCTGTAATGCTTTCCTTTGCTAAGGTTGATGGGCAGCGATGCTCTTAGGAGAAAATTACTTTCCCTCCATTTAAAGTCCTTTTGCAGGGTATCAACCTGAATCAACTGATTGTTGGCATCGCGATAATGAATCAATTCATAGTAATAAGAATCACGGCTTCCGGTTGATGTTTCAACTTCGATAAGGGGAAGCCAACCAAGGTAAGTATAGTTCATATAGAATTCCCCCTGTTCATCCTGCCATCGATATCGGTATCCGGCAGTTAGCTCACTGGTGCTCAACATATTTTGGCTCATTAGCGAAACACCGGGATAGACAGAGTAAGTGGATGGCTGAATGGCCAAAGGTGCCCAACTGTGGATATTAAAAAGATTTTGCCCTTTGTTGTATGGCTCAAGCCGATAATTTCCGGTCTCACGCTCATTGAAAATAGCAGGTCCCCCTTCTTGTTCGGTCAATATTTCAGCAAGCGGGAAAGGCATTTCGACATTATTCAAATTGACTTTTTCAATGTTAAGGGAATCTAAGCAGCTCATAACAAACTGAAAACCATTAGCAGTATAATTACTGTAATAAACATTGCCTGAACGGTATGCATGATCGCCAATGCCGAAACGAGATTGAATCACCCTTTCACAAAGGCCCTCGCTATTCACTCGATAAATGTGATCAATCCCCTCAAATCCAGCAATAAAATAGATATGGTCATCCTGTTGGACTGGCCGTTTGATTTCGTAGTGACCAAAGGGCAATACCACATCAATCTGCTGGTTTTCAGTATTGATTTTTAAAATACCTTTTTGGTTGTTTCGCAATGCCACCAACAATACTTCGTGCATTTGCGAAGACCAGGAAGGGGTGATCAGGAAATCATTGTCGGGAGTTTTGATTCTTTTAACAATCTTCCCGGTTTCAGCATCTATAATCGTCAGAAAAAATTGATACAACTCATCGGCTTCAATAACTGCCAAATGCTTCATATCAGGTGAAAATGAAGGTGCAAACAATTTGGTTCTCATCTTGAATTCACGCAATGTTTTTTGTTCCAGATCAAAGATTCTCAGCAACGAATAATCGGCATGGAACCAACGTACATGCGGCATACGTTCTACCCAGGCAAGCTGATGCTTCCTCACTCCCACTGATTCTTCAAAATGGTATCCGGGTGTGAAAATTTTCTTTTCGAGTCCCCTTTGGTCAATGATTACAAAATGGTCAACATCATCCATCGATATTTTTTCAGCAAAATAGGTGCTGTCAGTCAGCGGATAAACGAAACGGTAATCGGTATAAACATTTGGCACTGGTGAAAGTACTTGATTTGGTGAGGGTTCGATTAGTTGATCCTGTTTCATCCATTCTGTTTGAAATGTTTGAAATACCGTATCGTAAAGTGCTACTTTCTTTTTTCCAATGGTTTTTTTCAGACCCCGGTCGAAAGCATTCAACGAAAAGGGTTTTTGAGCAACATGTTGCAGTACATCACTCCAAACGCTATCGCTGAACATGGCACGCGTACCTCCTACCAGAAAATAGCCCATTTGGTAGTGATTGGCTACATGATCATTGTAGGAGCCCAAATAGGCCTTGTCATATGAAAAAATGCCCTTCTCGAGGGTCTGGGCACGTAATTCGCGATGAAATTCAGGCAATCGTCCCCGGCCTGAAGTGCTCAGTCCGGTTTCTACCGCAACAGCATCCCCTTCGATGAACCAAAAAGGCAGGTACATGGCCGTTAGCATGGCTGCAGCTTGCTCGCCAAACAAAATGCGAAGCAGCCTTGGCATTTCCGATTCCAATTTACTAAGTTGTACCATGTGGCGGTATTCGTGAATGGCCAGTTGTTCCAACCAATCCTGCGCGTAAATTCCCTGATGTGGTGTTGTAAACATTTCGATCCGGCTGGGTGCCCAACCTAGAAAGGCGTTGGATTTAACTGTTTCGGTATGTAAAACAACCGAGATATGTTTGGGCTGATGGTTCAGGGTTTTGGTAGTGACTGTGTATGATTTTTCAAGCAGTTGTACAACCTTTTCTGCTTGTTTTTCAAAACCTTCAGGGAAAATTACCTCGAAATTTTGTGAATCAATTTTTTTCCATTTCAAGGCAGCACGATCTTGTCCGCCATTATAATACTGACCCGAAACGGCAAGGGTACTAAAAAGTAGAATAAACAGGATCCAATTCTTCAGCATGATCATAGATTTCTAACAGGCAGTAAAATACGAAATTGCAGGCACAAAAAAAGCGACCGGCAAGGATCGCTTCTTATGTAGTTGTCAACAAATTGTTACTTGCCTTTTTGAGTTGAATCAACAAATACACGGGTACTCAATTCCTTATCGATCATGAAAAGGCCTTGTCCCTTACCTTCTACCATTTTCAGGTTGTCGATAATTTCTTGAACTGAGGCTTCTTCTTCTACCTGTTCATCAACAAACCACATGAGCAAACTGCGGGTAGCATGATCGTTCACTTCGATAGAAATATCCACCAAATTGTTAATCAGCGAAGTAACATATTCTTCATGTTCCAATACACGTTTAAAAAGGTCGATCACATTGCCAAACTCTGTTTCTACAGCATCGATGGCCTTAAGGATCACTTTTCCATTTCTTTCGTGAATGTAATCGAAGAATTTGTTAGCATGGGTCAATTCTTCCTGAGCCTGAATTTTCATCCAGTTGGCAACTCCTTGCAGACCCATCGATTGTGCATAGGCACTCATTGACAGATAGAGGTACGAAGAATATAATTCTTTGTTTATTTGCTCATTCAGAGCATTTTGCATTTTTTCTTTTAACATGGTTATTTTTTTTTGTTATTTGCCATCAAGTTAACAAACCTGTAGTGAAAAAGAAATCAAATTCATATTATTTAACCGTTAAAATCGAGGTTAAAGGTGTTTTTGAACAAAGCAAGAGCAGGATTTTTCTTCAACATGGCCTGCAACCTTTGTTCATCGGTCAGTATCCTGTTTTCGTTGGCGATTCTGTTAATTTCTATTTGAACTTCAATACTGGAATTTTTCAGTTTTCTGTGCAAAAAACCAATGATTTCGGGCTTTATTTGGCGTAATTGATCAAATTGAACTGAATTCTCCACCGTTATTACCACCAGATGCTTGTCTTTTAAAACTGGTAAAATCATGATGGTATTGTAAAGATGCACCTGTTCTGTATAGTTTTCTATGAATTCGGGCCAAACGGCATTCAAATCGTTTTGGGTAAATGGTTCATCCACCTGATTGACAACCCGGGCATAGGCTTCCGGGCTTATCACTTTTTCTTCTTTTTCTTCAAACTGACCGTTCAATGCTTTCCGGATCGAAGGAGTACCCATATCATTGGCCTTGATCTTCTGAACGGTTTTAGGAGCTTTTGGAGGCGGTGGTGTAACTACTTTTTCAGGTATTACTATCGAAGAAGTGTCAGCAATCGTTTGTTCGGGAAATAAGGGTTCTAAAGCGTCGGATTCATAGTCAGCTACTTTTTTTTTTGCCCAAGCTGGGCAACTTTAATCAGGCTCAATTCAACCAACAAACGCTTGTTTTGACTCATTTTATAATTCAGGTCGCACTGGTTGGCAATGTCAAGCGCATCGAGCAAAAAATCATGAGAACATTGCTGAGACTGTATGGCATATTTTTGTTGAATTTCGCCCCCTACTTCAAGTAACTTGATGGTTGCCGGATCCTTACAAACCAGCAAATCGCGAAAATGTGAACTCAGGCCTGAAATAAAATGGTGGCCATCAAAACCATGGTCCAGGATGTCACTGAAAGTGAGGAGGATTTCCGGAATCTGATTTTTCAAAAAGTAGTCGGTCAATTTAAAGTAATAATCATAGTCGAGCACGTTCAGGTTCGAAATTACATCGTGATAGGTGATGTTCTTTCCTGAGAAACTGACGATTTGATCGAAGATGGAGAGGGCATCGCGCATGGCACCATCGGCTTTATGGGCAATCACATTCACCCCGGCCTCTTCGATGGCAATACTTTCTTTTTCGGCAACAAAGTTCAAGTATCCCGAAATGTCGGCAATTTTAATCCGGTTAAAGTCAAAAATCTGACAACGAGACAAGATGGTTGGCAGAATCTTGTGTTTTTCGGTGGTTGCCAGTATAAAAATTGCGTGTTTGGGTGGTTCTTCAAGGGTTTTCAAAAAAGCATTGAAGGCCGAAGAGGACAACATGTGAACCTCATCGATGATGTATACACTGTAATGTCCCAATTGCGGGGGCACCCTGACCTGATCGATCAACGTTCGGATGTCGTCAACAGAGTTGTTCGAGGCTGCATCCAGTTCATGGATATTGTACGACCGGTTCTCGTTGAAGGCCATGCATGATTCGCACTGGTTACAGGGTTCAAAATCGGCTGAAATATTTTGGCAATTGATAGTTTTTGCATAAATACGGGCGCAGGTTGTTTTCCCCACTCCCCGGGGGCCACAAAACAGGTAAGCATGTGCCATCTGGTTGTTTTTAATGGCATTTTTAAGCGTAGCAGTAATGGATTGCTGGCCAACCACTGATACAAAGGTCGAAGGCCTGTATTTTCTAGCAGAAACTATGAATTCGTTCATCCGGCATTTTAATTTGAACTCAAAGATAAAAAATGTGTGCCAAAAACCTGAAACCATTTTCCCCAACTTATCAACATTTCAATCGGGATGGATCTATCATAACATTGCTTAAACAATTTGCCTACATTCGTGTTCAAAGTAGAGTTGAATTAAAAAAAATGAAAATGAAACAAGTACCCTTGATATTGATCATGTTATTGGCTGCCTTTTTGACTTTTGCCGAAAGTCCAAAAAATCTGCATCAGTTTGTTGTACAAGATATTGAAGGCAATGATTATTCACTTTCACAAATGAAAGGGAAAAAAGTAATGGTGGTAAATACTGCTTCAAAATGCGGGTTAACGCCACAATACGAAATTCTTGAAAAGCTTTACCAGCAATACAAGGATCAGAATTTTGTGATCATTGGCTTTCCGGCCAATAATTTTATGCAGCAGGAACCCGGCAGCAATGATGAAATTGCAGAGTTCTGCCAGAAGAACTATGGTGTTTCTTTCCCGATGATGTCAAAAATATCGGTAAAAGGTGATGATATTCACCCTTTATATCAGTGGTTAACAACCAAAATGGACAGTGAAGTGAGCTGGAATTTTCAAAAATTTTTGATCGATGAAAATGGTGAGGTCGTCGGTGTTTTTAGTCCGCGTACCAAACCCGATGATGAGAAAATCATTCAATGGATTGAAGAATAATTTTCATATTTTCAGAAAAAAACAGGCAGGTTCATTTCGAACTTGCCTGTTTTTTTTCATACAATGAATCAATTTGCTGATAACTTATTCAGCCATACACCCTTCTTTGTATTCTTCCAGGATTTTCTTCACGTCGGAAGGAGCAACACGGCCAAATACCTTATCGCCCACCATCACAACAGGTGCTAAACCACAGGCACCAACGCAACGTAGTGCACTGAGTGAAAACCTTCCATCGCCTGTTGTTTCCCCGACTTTGATTTTCAATTGTCGTTTGAGTTCATCCAAAACTTGCTCAGCACCCCTGACGTAGCAGGCTGTTCCCATGCAAACAGAAATAGGATGTTCACCCTGTGGAACCATGGTAAAGAAAGAATAAAAGGTAACCACACCATAAACTTTGGCTGCCGACATTTTAAGCTCACGGGCAATCAATTCCTGGACTTCGGCCGGCAAATATCCCAATTGATGCTGAACTTGATGCAGCACGTTGATCAACTCACCTTCCTGATTGTTGAAGCTGGCACAAATCTCCTTAATGAGTTGTGTAGCGTATTCTGATAATTTTACTTTTGGCATGTCTTCTTGATTTTGAGGTTAATCTTCCATGATTGATTTTTTACTCCGGTCGAAATAACTGGTATGCAGCAAGTGATGTGCCTTCTCGCTCATGGGTTTACCCAGGAATTCCTCATACAATTTCAAGATGTAAGGATTTTCGTGTGATTTCCGTATGGTCTTCATTTCATCTTCGTTGTAAATGGCCATTTGCCGCTTTTTAAGGATTTCAGATTTGCTGTGGTGATAAGGCTGACCTCCGCCGCCAATGCAACCACCGGGACAACTCATGATTTCGATGGCATGGAATTGTGATTTTCCGCTTTGAATGTCTTCCAATAATTTACGGGCATTTCCCAGACCGTGAGCAATCCCAATGCGAATGGGCAGACCGTTGAAATCGATGGTGGCTTCGCGGACTCCCTCCATTCCTCTAAGTTGTAGAAAATCAACTTTATCGAGTGATTTGCCGGTGTGTAACTCGTAAGCTGTACGAACAGCTGCCTCTATCACCCCACCAGTGGTTCCAAAAATAACTGCAGCTCCGGTAGATTCACCCAGTGGCTTGTCAAAATCTTCATCAGGCAGTGAGTTAAAGTTGATGTTGGCCAATTTGATCAAAGCTGCCAGCTCGCGGGTTGTCAGTGCATAATCAACATCGGGGTTACCATCAACAGTAAATTCTTCACGGCTGCATTCGTATTTCTTGGCCACACAGGGCATAATGGAAACCACTACCAGGTCCTTGCGATTGATTTTTTGCTTTTCTGCAAAATAGCTCTTCGCGATGGCACCAAACATTTGCTGCGGCGATTTTGCACTGGACGGAATGTCCATCAGATCGGGAAACTGGTGTTCAAAGAATTTTACCCAGGCAGGGCAACAAGAAGTGAGCATAGGTAGTTTCACCGTTTGATCACCTGCGAGAAAGCGGGTTAAACGCGAGAGCAATTCTGTGCCTTCTTCCATAATGGTGAGGTCGGCAGCAAAATCAGTATCGAATACAAAGTCGAAACCCAAACGGCGTAAGGCAGCTGCCATTTTTCCGGTAACCAGCGTACCCGGTTCAAGGCCGAATTCTTCACCAAGTGCTGCACGAACTGCAGGAGCTGTTTGAACCACCACGGTTTTGGAGGGATCGGACAAGGCCCTGATCACAGCAGGGGTATGGTTTACTTCAGTTAAAGCACCTGTAGGGCAAACTGCTACACATTGTCCGCAATAAGTACATACCGAGTGATCGAGGTTTTCTTCAAACGGTGGTGAAACCACTGCCCTGAATCCCCTGTTGATGGCTGAGAGTACTCCAACGGTTTGTACTTCGTTGCACATCATTTCACAACGGCGGCACATGATGCATTTGTCCATGTCGCGGATGATGGCTGGTGAGGTATCCTCACGATAGGTTGATTTTTCACCCTCGAAGTGGATTTCACGGATGCCCATTTGATGAGCAAGATCCTGCAATTCGCAATCGCCTGATTTGGCGCAGGTAAGACATTCGAAAGGATGATCGGAAATAATGAGTTCGGTAACGGTGCGTCGGGCATTGATCACACGGATGTTGTGTGTATCGACCACCATACCTTCATTGACTTCGGTAACACAGGCGGGAGCCAGGTTTTTTCTGCCTTTGACTTCTACCACACAAACACGACAGCCTCCGGGCTTGTTTTCTATGCCCATGTCGTGCAGCTTCATGTGACAAAGCGTGGGAATATGCACCCCTATGGTTTTGGCAGCATCGAGAATAGTGGTTCCCTTTGCTACTTCCACTTCATTGTTATCGATGGTTAATTTAATCGTATTCATTTTTTAAAGACTTTAAGGAACCGTTAAACAATACTGACTGCTTTAAACTTGCACTTTTCGAGGCAAACACCACACTTGATACATAGTTCCTGATTGATGTAATGAGGTGCTTTACGCTCGCCCGAAATGGCCCCTACCGGGCAATTCCTAAAGCAAAGGGTACATCCGGTACATAAATCGTTGTTGATTTCGTACCTGATCAAAGCCTTGCACTGTCCAGCCGGACAAATCTTTTCAGTTACGTGCGCAACATACTCATCATAAAAATTGTCGAGAGTAGATAGCACAGGGTTTGGGGAAGTTTGTCCAAGTCCGCATAGGGAGGTATCCTTAATTACATTTGCCAATAAGCGAAGGCGCTCCAAATCTTCCATGGTTCCGTTACCCTGGGTGATTTTCTCCAGAATTTCATGCAAACGCTTGTTTCCTATCCTGCAAGGTGTGCATTTTCCGCATGATTCTTCAAGGGTGAATTCCAGGTAGAATTTGGCAATTGACACCATGCAATCGTCTTCATCCATTACAATCATACCACCCGATCCCATCATGGAACCAGAGGCAATGAGATTGTCGTAATCGATGGGGGTATCCAGGTCTTTTTCTGTTAAACAGCCACCGGAAGGTCCTCCGGTTTGAACAGATTTAAATTTCTTCCCGTTACGGATTCCACCACCGATGTCGAAAATTACTTCCCGCAGGGTAATGCCCATGGGAACTTCTATCAAACCCACATTGTTGACCTTTCCGGCCAGGGCAAATACCTTGGTACCTTTCGATTTTTCAGTTCCAATGCTGCTAAACCATTCGGCTCCCTTGTTGATGATCACCGGAATGTTGGCAAAGGTTTCCACGTTGTTAACATTGGTAGGTTTCCCCAGATAACCCGATACTGACGGGAAAGGTGGTTTAAAAGTTGGCTCACCGCGAAGGCCTTCCATGGAATGGATCAAGGCAGTTTCTTCGCCGCAAACAAAAGCTCCGGCACCGTAACGCAATTCCAGGTCGAAATCAAAATTGTTGCCAAGAATTTCCGTACCGAGCAAGCCATATTCACGGGCCTGCTTGATGGCAGTTTTTAATCGATCGATGGCCAGCGGATATTCGGCCCTGATGTATACTAAGCCCTTGTTGGCACCAATGCAATACCCGCATATGGCCATGGCTTCGATCACTGAGTGTGGGTCTCCTTCGAGAATGGAACGGTCCATGAATGCCCCGGGGTCACCCTCATCTGCATTACAAACCACGTATTTTTGATTGTTTTTTTCTTTACTGGTAATTTCCCATTTCAGGCCGGTTGGAAAACCACCGCCACCACGGCCCCTTAATCCTGAGTCTTTAATGATTTTGATGGCCGCTTCGGGTGTCATTTCCGAAAGGACTTTTCCCAGGGCAGCATATCCATCGCGGGCAATGTATTCATC
>JAFGVJ010000202.1 GCA_016938055.1 Prolixibacteraceae bacterium | reverse complement strand
TGGTGCGATGGCGATTGGCTCCTGGCTCCCGAAGCCAATCAATCGGTTTTGTTGGGAGAATACAGTTATTCCGTTTATAGCGGCTGCCCCGATGGTGCCGTTGATTTTAAATGGAAAGTGCTGGAAGGTGAAGAAGGTGAATATGAAATTCAGGTCGATTTGGAAAACGAACGCATCTCCATTGCTTCCAAAGTAGCCGTTAATCAAATTGAAAATAATAACGAAATGAGTGTTTATCCAAATCCTGCCAAGGATCAGGTAAAAATCCAGATGAGCGAAGAAGCCGATCGATTTGAAATGTTTGATCAGACCGGGCGTTCTGTTTGGGTCAAAAATGAAAGGGCCCAAAGCATTCAACTGAAAGTTTCAGATTTCAAGGCTGGGGTGTATGTATTGATGGCCAATACCGCATCAGGAAAGCTGAGGACCAAACGATTAGTAATTAGTAAGTAGTAGTCAGTACTTGAACTGCCACCAGGTTTGCTGGTGGTGGTTCAATTCTTTTTGATCATTCACTTTTTAAGCTTTATTTTCATGCATTCTATTCGATACATCGTGCTTTTATTGAGTTTGTTTGCGGGTGTGAGCAGC
The DNA here is from genome assembly GCA_016938055.1 of Prolixibacteraceae bacterium. Taxonomy (GTDB): domain Bacteria; phylum Bacteroidota; class Bacteroidia; order Bacteroidales; family Prolixibacteraceae; genus Roseimarinus. Next base: position 3,166 of record JAFGVJ010000202.1, on the reverse strand, counting down.
ACATTGAAAGCTGAAATGGCAGCTATCAATCCCGGCAATTACCAATCGCATTTGACTGAGGGCCCAAGGGTAACTTTTTATTGCGAAAACAATGTCGCGGTAAGGTTAGAACAACTAAGTCCCGATGTATTCAAAGTTTGGATGAGCAACAACAATTTTGACAAACAACAAGAATCGTTTGCTGTTATCAGTGAAGATTTCTCAAGTGCCGAAAATATCAACATGGCTGAAACTCCGGGTAGTTTTGAAATTTATACTTCCAGCTTGATCATCAGGATCAGAAAAAGTCCACTTCAATTGCAGGTTTTCGACAAGTGGCAAAAGCTGATTATGGAAGATGATTTGCTGAACGGCTTCGTTCAGAAGGGAGAGGCTGTGAGCACCAGTAAAATACTGCGTTCCAACGAAGCCATTTACGGTTTGGGCGAAAAAAATGGTTCACTGAACCGGAGGGGACAGCAATTCACCATGTGGAACAGCGACAAACCTTGTTACACTACGAGCGAAGATCCGCTTTACAAAAGCATCCCTTTCTTTTTCAGCAATTATGGCTACGGAATTTTATTCGACAATACCTATCAAAGCACCTTCGATTTTGGGGCTGCTTCCAACGATCGTTTAACATTTGGAGCATCAGGAGGCGAAATGATTTATTATTATATGTTTGGGCCTGATTACAAGCAAATTCTTCAGCATTACATCCAACTTACAGGGAAACCCATCATGCCACCGTCCTGGGCACTGGGCTTTGCACAATCGCGGGGTTTACTTACCAACGAGCAACTGACCCGCGACATTGCCAAAGGCTATCGCGAAAGGGAGATTCCCCTGGACATCATTTATCAGGACATTGGCTGGACCCAGCACTTGCAGGATTTTGAATGGCGCGATGGAAACTATACCGATCCGGTGAAAATGATGGACGATTTGGAAGCTTTAGGCATTAAGGTTATAGTGTCGCAGGATCCGGTCATTTCTCAAAATAACCGGCAACAATGGCATGAAGCCGATTCATTGGGTTTTTTTACCAAAGACGTCCGTACCGGGAAGAGTTACGACATGCCCTGGCCCTGGGGAGGAAATTGCGGCGTGGTTGATTTCACCAATCCCGAAGTAGCTGATTGGTGGGGTGCTTACCAGCAAAAAGCCATCGATGCCGGTGTGCGTGGGTTCTGGACCGATATGGGTGAGCCTGCCTGGAGCAACGAGGAAAGTACCGACCGTTTGTTTCAGCAACATTTTCTGGGCATGCACGATGAAATTCACAATGTTTACGGCCTGGTTTGGGATAAAGTAGTGACCGAACAGTTCATCAAACGAAATCCCGATACCCGTGTTTTTCAAATGACGCGCAGTGCTTTCGCAGGGCTTCAGCGTTACGCTTTTGGCTGGTCGGGCGACGCCGGGAATGGCAGCGATGTAAACCGTGGTTGGGGACAACTGGAAGCCCAGCTTCCCCTGGCCTTATCGGCCGGACTGGGACTGATCCCATTCTGGAGTTCCGATATTTCGGGCTATTGCGGCGATATCCACGACTATGAAGCCATGGGCGAACTCTACCTTCGCTGGTTGCAGTTTGGCGCTTTCAACCCTTTGAGCCGCATCCATCACGAAGGGAACAATGCTGTGGAACCCTGGTTGTTTGGTGCTGAAGTGGAACAGCATAGTAAAGCTGCCATTGAAATGAAATACCACCTGTTTCCCTACCTGTACACGCTGGCAAGTGAGGCCTATGAAACCGGTTTACCCATTATGCGGGCCATGTTCCTGGAATTCCCCGACGATCCGCTTTGTGAAAACCTCGGTTCTCAATTCATGTTCGGGCCCAACATGCTGGTGGCCCCGGTGCTGGAAGAGTCAGCTGTGATTAAAAAGGTTTACCTGCCAAAGGGCAGCTGGATCGATTATTTTCACCCTGAAAAAATATACCCCGGTAAGCAGTGGATCGACTATCCCGTTACTTTGGGAACGATTCCTGTTTTTGTGCGCAGCGGGTCAATGATTCCTACCATGCCTGTAATGAATTTCATAGATGAATTTCCTGCTTATCCGCTGGTAATGAAAATTTTTCCTCAAGTTGGAAAAGAATGCTCATTCATTGTTTATGAAGATGATGGGCTGAACAATCAATACCTTCAGGACCACTTTTTGAAGAGAACCTTCAAAGTTCAAATGAAAAACGGAGCAATCAGTATTACTTCAAGCGAAGTAATAGAAAATGAATTTAAAGCACGGGAAAGGGATTTGGTTTTCCAGCTCCCCATGGATAAAGCACCCGCTAGTATCCTGCTGGGAAACGAAAAGTTGAAGCGGGACAAAAAGCTTTCGGCATTCAATGCAATGAAAGAAGTTCATGACAAAATCGACAAAGCGCTCTGGAACTGGGATGCAACTTTGGGGATGTTAACCGTGCAGGTTCCCGCGGGGCAAAAGCATGAAATTTTAACGATTAAAACAGAAAAATGATGAGGATATTGAGAAACCTGCTGGCTGCGATGCTGTTGATCGGTTTGGCAGTGAGCTGTTCGAAACAAACTGAAGTACTTTACCAGTCGCCTGAATTTACAGTCTACTCCGATCGTGTGGTACAGGGGCCATTTCAAGCAAAGGTGCTTTCTTCGCACAGAATAGTGTCGAACTATCAGAGTTTGGGGTACGAAAACTTTTCAAGGCTGGTCACTTTCAAATTCAGCATCAACGAGAAAGACAACGAAAAACGCTCGGGTGCCGACCACTGGATCATCATTGGTGAAAATGAACATGCCTCACCGCTCATCCAGTTCGGTCAGGAAAACGATCCTACACCCGCCGATCCCGGGAGCAAATTGCCGGTGAACCATAAATATACCTTCCGGCTCGACATGAATCCTGTATTGCAACAATTCAAAGAGAAAGGGTATTACGAAGCCTTCGATGGTACCCACATTGCTGCGTCCGATTTTAAAGCGGTGTATGTAGCCGGGGGCAGCGAACCCCTGACCTGGGATTTTGTCAACCTCGACGAAAAAGGCTTTGCCATGCAGGATTTCGACGGTGATGGGATCTACGAATTGACCGTGGTTTTCAACCCTTACGATGAGAATGTGACCACCGAAAAAACCTGGGAGCTATCGCAGGATATTTCCATGAAACCATCGTATCAATCGGATCAACCCCTGGTGGATGC
>JAFGVJ010000201.1 GCA_016938055.1 Prolixibacteraceae bacterium | reverse complement strand
GGTCCACCGGGGAGCAGCTGAACCTTTCATACCTTTTTAATTCCTACCGCAGAAATCAGCAAACCGCCCTGCCCATTCCCTTTGAAATCAGGATGCGTGAAGGGCTTTTGTCTTTTAAATACAAGATGGAAACAGTGGGTAAGGAAACTTCAGTTCAAAGGCTTGCTACATCTTAAGTACTGAAAACAACCGATTTAAATAGCTTAAAATACACACAAAAAGATGAAAACACGATGCATTATTGTTGACGATGAACCGCTGGCGAGAGAATTGATAGCCGGTTACATCGAAAAAATTGACAACCTGGAACTGGTCAGCCTGTGCAGTACTGCCATGGATGCCTTTCAGGTACTGAAGGAAAAAAACATCGACCTGATTTTTCTCGACATCAACATGCCGCAGATAACAGGGATCGATTTTATCCGTTCCCTGAAAAATCCCCCGAGGGTGATCATCGTTTCGGCGCACAAGGAATATGCCCTCGAAGGCTTTGAACTCGATGTGGTGGACTACCTGTTGAAACCGGTATCATTCAGCCGGCTTCTCAAGGCGGTGGATAAGTATTTTGCATTGTCGAACACCGGGAATCAGCCCCGGGTTGACGATGGAGAACGTGCAGAAGAATTTATTTATCTGAAGGAGAATAAGAAAGTGATCAAGGTGATGCTGGGTGAGATCGATTACATTGAAGCCATGGGCGAATATTGCCAGGTTTACATCGAAGGGCGCAGGATTATCCCAAAAATGTCCATCAAATCGTTTGAAGACCTGTTAACGGATAAAAGTTTTCTCCGCATCCACAAGTCGGTCATTGTTCCCATTAAAAAAATTACTGCCTTCTCGGCATCCACCATTGAAGTAAACAAGAAAAAAGAACTTCCCATCGGGCGCAGTTACAAGAAGTCGGTACAGCATGCCCTGCATTATCATGGGAAATTGCAGGAAGTGTGAAACCATGATGAAGGGTTGAAGGTCCGGAAACTGTCGTTATAATAATTTGAAGATTTGAAGATTTGAAAATGTGCTAATTGGTTAATGAGGGAATGAGTTCATAAGTGCATAAGACCTGAGTGCTAATTGAAATGTACGTTTCAGTCTTTGGCTTCAGCCGATTATCAATACACTTCGCTCCAATTCAATTTTTCAGTCTTTCAGTCTTTCAGTTTCTCAGTCTCTCAGTTTTCTTTCACCTAAAAAAGAAGGCCGAACCACTGTGGTTCAGCCTTCCGTCATCAAAGAACCAAAGTAATGCGTGTTTGCTTGTGAACATCCGGCGATCGCCAGATCAAACACTCATGATTTTTGTACAGGCTCTTTCTTTATTCGGCAAACCATGTTTTCTGGTAATTATCGTTGATCACAATGGCATTGCTGTTGTAGTTCCGCTCGCTGATGCAGGTGGGGAACCGATAGGGAATGCCCTGCTGGTTGGCCAGGGGATCGGGGTTCGGTGTTAACACCGGAAAACCCGTTCGGCGCCAATCGTTCCAAACTTCTACCTGCGTGAACAAGGCGTCGTATTTGTGCAACATCATGGTTTCGAGGTTCACCTCCGCAGCCGTGACCGAAGTCAGCCTGGCAGGGGCATCCTGTCCGGTGGCCCATTTTACCGAAGCCATGATGCCATTGTTGCAAGCCCGGGCAGCAGCTTCATGATCTCCTTTTCGCAACAAAGCTTCGGCTTTCAGGAAAGATGCTTCGTGATAAGTGACCAAAGGAACCGGGTTCTCCGAGGTGTTGTACAGAGGGCCAATGGGACTCGCATCGAGCAGTGGTGTGCGGGTATCGCAAGTCGATCCGGTAAACAAACCATTGGCATCGGGAGCAGCATAGTAAGGCAGACGCGGATCATCATTAGTTTTCAACCTTTCAATCAAAAATTCACCCATGCCCATGTAGCCCGGCCGTGTAACATAGAAGGCGTACCATTGGTTGGCATTGTTGGCCGTTTCGCCAAATACAGCCATGGCATTATCGTCCTGTGCTGCCATGCCCCGTTCGAGACAATATAATACACTGTCGGCACTGTATGCATAGTGCTTGCTTGCACGGTTGTAGTAACGGGCTTTCAAGGTCCAGGCCAGTTTGATCCATTTTTGGACATCGCCCCCGTAAATCAGATCGTCGGCTGCCGGTAATCTCAGGCTGGCACTTTCGGGTTTGCTCAGTTCTGCAATGGCCTGGTCGAGCAAGTATTGAATTTGTTGGAACACTTCTTCCTGGGTGTCGTAACCCGGATTCAGGTTGTTGGTTCCTTCAATGGCTTCTGAAAAAGGAATATCGCCCCAGATGTCACTGGTAAAGGCTCCTCCCCAGGCATACAATAACAGGCCAATGCCCTTGTAGTGCGGGTTGATGGTTCCTGCCTTTTCAATCAGGTCAATGGCCGGATCCATCCAGTCGGTATAAATCGATTCCCAATCGTTTTGGTTATCCCCTTCGAAGATCTTGTAACGGGCGTGTTCTTCCAGCGATTGGTTGGACAAACCTGCCTGGCTTTGCATGAAAATGGAAGCCTCGCGGGCCAGTTCGCCGGTGACATTGCCAAACAGGGCCACCTGGCTGGCTGTTAGCAGGTTCGATTCGGGTACTTCCGAAGGGTTGTTGGGTGATACATCGTAATCGTCGATAAAACGATCGGTGCATCCTGTGGCAAGCACCGTGGCACATGCCATGCCTATGATAATGATTATTTTTCTCATGATGATTGATGTTAGAAATGAACTTTGATGCTGAATAAATAGGATTTGGTACCCGGCATGTTGAAGTAATCGAAGCCGTTCAGGTTCGACCCGGCACCTGTCAGACTGGTTTCAGGGTCAACGCCGGGATAATCGGTTTTCAGCCAAAGGTTACGACCCGTGGCCGTGAACGTGATGTCTTTGATATACTCCGAGGCCTTGCCTTTCATCTGGTAGTTGTAAGAAAGCGATACGTCGCGCAGCCTGATCCAGGAGCCATCGTAACGGGCATTTTCACCCGGACCCCAGTCGCCCAATACATAGCGGTAGTATTCTTCTTTGCTGATGGGCACATCGTTGGCAGTTCCATCGGCCTTGACCCCTTCCACCACGATGGTACCTTCACGGTCGGCTGTGATGGCAGTACGCCCGATTTGGTTCAAACGGGCAATGGTTCCTCCCCAGAGGTCACCCCCTTCTCGGATGTCGAGCAGGAAGCTCATGCTAAAATTTCCCAGTGCAAAAGTATTGCGAATGTTGGCCATCCAGTCGGGGAAGGGATTGCCCACATAGCCGCGGTTGTCAGCAACAATGGGATAGCCGTCGGCATCACACACCATATTGCCTGCATCGTCGCGTAGCCACATGGTGGAATACAGGGCGCCATAAGGTTGGCCTACAATGGCATAGGAGCCAAATTCAGTGAAAGCCGATTCCACTTCAATGTCGGTAATTACCGGATTACTTTCGGCATCGACGGCGTCGTTCAGTTTCAACACTTCATTCACGTTTTTACTGAAATTTGCCATGATGTCCCAACGAAACTGATTTGTTTTTACCGGGGTCAGCCCCAGGGTCAGTTCAAGCCCTTTGTTCACCATTTCGCCCGAGTTTTCCCAGATGTACACATAGCCCGATGATGCTGCAATGGGTCTTTTTACAAGGATGTCGGTGGTGAGTTGATGATAATAGGTAATATCAGCCGATACCCGGCCTTTCAGAAAGCGGAGGTCGAGACCACCTTCTATGCCACGGGTCATCTCAGGGCGTAGTCCGGCATTGCCCATGGTTGCCGATTTGGTAAAGCCATTCTGTCCCAGGTAAGGCCAGCCCAAGCCGTTGGTCATGCCTGCAGCCAGCGAGGGTTGTTCGTAATAAGTTACGGTACGGTATGCTTCCGAAGGATATTTATAGGCTGATGGGTTGTTTCCTGCTTTGGCCCAACCCAGCCTGACCTTACCAAAGGTGAGGACTTTGTTCTCGGGAAGCACTTCGCTGAACACAAAGGAGCCGGTAAGCGAAGGGTAGAAGAAATCTTTTTTCGAACTACCGAGGGTCGAAGCCCATTCGTTTCGGCCGGTTGCATTCAAAAAGAGCATGTCCTTCCACTCAAAATCGGCAATAAAAAAGAGAGCTGCCGTGCGCACAGTGTATTGTTCCTCAAAACTGTATAGGTCCGATCCGTTGCTCAGGTTGTAAAATTCGGGGGCCGAAAGTACACGCGCACGGCCAAACAGGTTTTGGTAATATTGCTCGTTCAGGTTGTGTCCGAAACTGATGCTGCCGTTTAAATCGCCCAGCGTATGATGCCCGCTCACAATAAAATTGGAGTAAAGTTCACGGTTGCGTTTCATGTTTTCGGTCACTTCACCCAGCCCGTCGCCTGCATCTCCGCCGTTTGAGCCAATGGCAATGATCCCTTTTCGGGAGTCGGTATAGAAGTCGATACCCAGTTTGTAATCGGCAGTGAGCCATTTGTACGTATAATTGAAGCCGGTATTCCCCATGAATCGGTCTTCGCTGTTTTTAAAGGTATTGTTGACGCCCGACCAATACGGATTGTCGTAGTAAGGGAAGTAGCGCCGTTGCTCACCTTCGGGTGTTTCATAGCCACCCTCGTCGGGGTCGTTCAAACGATAGCTTTCAGGTGTACGGAACAGGGCCAGGGTAATTCCGGCCAGGTTGCTGCCCTTCTGGGCCTTGTTTCCGCCTGATTGAATGTAAGCAGCGGTTCCATTGATTTTCATACCCGGAAATACATCGGCATCGCCGGTGAGACGGAACGAAGTACGTTCGTAATAAGTATTGGGAACGATCCCCTCGATGTTTGAATTCCCGACCGACAAACGTACAGCACCTTTTTCCCCACCTCCCGATATGGCAAAGTTGTGGTTGTGTGAAACACCGGTTTGGAAGAACTCCTCAACATTGTTGGTGGGTTCTATGCCCAGCTCCGACATTATTGCTCCCCAGCTCACGTAAGTGTTGGTATTGTATTCACCGTTGCTTCCTTGTGAGTAAATATTCTGGAATTCGGGCAGTTTGTTTACCTGTGAAAATTCCAGCGAATAATCATACGTAGCCCTGATTTTGCCTTTATTACCCCTTTTGGTGGTGTAAACAATGGCACCGTTGGCAGCTCTTACCCCATACAAAGCAGCAGCTGCAGGTCCTTTCAGAATGGTCACACTTTCAATGTCGGCAGGGTTGATGTCGAGTGCACCGTTCGAGGGGTCAACCCCTTCTAGGTCTTTGTTGTAAGGATTGTCACCGGCCGAAGTCTGGATGGTGGAGTTGTCGACAGGAACCCCGTCGAGGATGATCAGCGGTTGGTTGTTCCCGGTGAAGGAGGAACTTCCGCGGATGATCACCTTGCTGGAAGCCCCGGGAACGCCCGAAGAACTCACTACCTGAACGCCCGATGCTTTGGCCGAGAGTGCCTGGATGGCATTCTGCTCACCCGATTTCATAATATCGTCCGAGGAAACCTGTGAGGTGGCATAACCCAGCGCCTTGGCCTCGCGTTTAATGCCCATGGCCGTTACCACCAGTTCATTGATTTCGACATACGACTCTTTCATCCTGACATCGATTGTTCGCTGGTTGTTCACCGGAATCTTTTGGGTTTCCATGCCAACAAAAGAGAAAACCAGGGTTGCTTCACTTCCGGGAACCTGAATGGCATAGTTGCCCGATTCGTCGCTGATGGTACCCTGTGTGGTCCCATCGATGGATATGGTTACACCCGGTAAGGATTTTCCATCCATATAGGAACTCACCGTTCCTGTGATGATGTTTTGTTGTGCCACACTAACACCTGTCAGCAACAGGCAAAGCATGAGCAAAGTGGTCAATTTTCGCGTCATAATGCATACTTTTAGTTAATTGATTGTGTTTTGGCTCTTTGTAAATGGTTTTGAATTTGAAAGAAGAGGGCATCCCACCCCCTTCTCTTGAAAAAAATTGCGCTTTCAATTTTTTCTTTTTATTAACCATTCGAAAAGTAAAGCACTATTTTGTAGCTTTTGAAAATGATCATTCAATGGAAACAATCGAAGGATGAATGGCAGTTTGGAAAGGCTGAGAGGAAAATGTAAGTGTTTTGTGGTTGTTGATGTCCCCAGATGGATATCTATAAACG
>JAFGVJ010000200.1 GCA_016938055.1 Prolixibacteraceae bacterium | reverse complement strand
GCCTCAACCTAGGCCTCAACCTCTATCAACTCCCCGGCGTAATCAACCTGTAATTCCCGCTCAGGTGCATCAGGCTGAACAAATACAACAGGCCATCGTAATAGGGATCGAAATAGCCATCATCGTAGGGCTTCAGTTCAGCCTTCCAGATTTCATCCACAAAGGCCCAGCTTTTGGCCTGAGTGCCCAGCAAGGAGGCGCAGGCAGCCGTTGATTTTAAGCCAATTGAGTGTCGAAGTCGCTGCACAGGTGGATTTTTACCTGCCGGTAAGATCCATTCGGGTGTTGAACCATCAATATTGTATTGATCATTGAACCGGTCAATGCCTTCGCAAAACAAAAAGTTTTGAATGAGTTTGGCATAATGCTGCTGCCATTCCTGATCCTTTGCATACCACGAATGGTCCATGGCAATGTTCATGGGTACCCGCCACGAGTCGTAACGGAAGGCATCGCCCATGCGTCCCCAGCGGCGGAGCGGGCTGCCATCGAAATGGGAATAGTCGGGGGTGAGCCCGGTTTTGGGATGCACGGCCCGCTTCAGGTAGGCGCGGGATGAATCGGCGCAGGCCCGGTAAAAGTCTTCATGACCATCGTTGGCATAGGCTGCCCAAACCTCCATGAAAGCCGGTACATGGTACGAGGGGTCGGTCCAGTGGTAGCCGCCCGAATCGGGGACAAAGGTAATGAGCTTGTGTTCGGTATTGATCACATGGGTTTGGCGGTCGGTGCCGTCCTTGCTCCACATTGCATCCAATATCCTGCGCGCCTCGCCGTAGTAGTTAATCCCCGTTTCGTTGCCCCAGCGGTTGGAGGCAAATATCAGGGCTGTAACAAAATACAACTCTCCGTCGGAAGCCGAACCTTCGGAAAAATGCTTGCCGGTTTTGGGGTCCACGCTCCAGGCAAAATAAGCATCGCGGCTGCCGCCCTGGTGTTGCATGTAAGCTCTGGTCCAGCGCCACAAGCGGTCGAACACGTCTTTTTTATCGAGCTGCACGGCCACCATCAAGCCATAGGATAGTCCTTCGGTACGGCAGTCGTGGTTTTTGATGTCGGACACATAGCCCATGGAATCGCCCACTTCGAAATAAATCCGGTTGGGGCCTTCAAACAAATCGGCATAAGCTTTGACCAGCTTGGCATCGATGGCTTCCTGGGAATAGCCGGCTTCCAGCAAAACGTTCCGGTACTTTCCGGTTTCGACAGCACCTGCCGTCCAGGGCACCATTTTTCCTCTGGAATCGGTGATGTCATTTTCACAATCTTTTCTGGTGCTATCTTGATCGGCAATGGCCAGGGCATTGAACAGGAAAAGCCCAAGCAGCAAACTCATCATTCTTTTCATTCTGGTTTTATTAAAGTCCAACATCAATTTGGATAAAAATAGGAAGAATTAGAAAGATGTCAGGGAAGAAAAAACAGTATTATGAGGTGAAATATTGATGATTTTACAGGAAATTCATGTTTGTACAGAAAGGCACAAGTTACAAATCCCCACACAGATATCTCTGTCATTTAATGTCTAGAATTTAAAGTACAATATCTATAATCATAAAATTTTGAGCCTTTCATCTTATGTATGAATATTTGAACTAACTCTGAATCAAGGTTTCAAGTTCGCGTATGTTTGTAACCTTATTGCCTTTCAACTTCTTCCTTTTGATAAATTCATCACTGGCTTCCAACACCAGTTCTGCCAAGTCCATGACTACCATGTTTCGGTTTCTCGCGAATGTTTTCTTGCATAAGGGGCAGGCTGTAACCAGGTATTCGGGTTGATAGCTGAGGTATTCATTGATAGCACTGTCACGGATCAGGTTTCTTTCAGCTTGTGATATTTTAAGGTTTCCCAGGCTTCCGCCGCAACAAAGGGAATGTTCTTGTTCATTCTTTATACGAATCAGCTGACCGCTGTTTTTTACTACCTCTCGTGGTATTTCATACATCCCTGAGCCCCTGCCCAATTCGCAGGGATCATGATAAATAATTCTTTTTTGCAAGGGGGCGGTTTTTAATAGTCCGGCATTCATCAATCTTAGAATGTATTCGGCATGAAAAAGAACTTCTACGCCGGGCAATTGATAATCTTCCTTAAACACCTTGTAACAGATGGGGCACGAAACCACCAGCTTTTTTGCTCCCGAAGCAATGATCTGGGTGGTGTTGTTCCTAATAAGTTTGGCAGCAGCATCGTATTGTCCGGCAAGCATCAACGGACGGCCACAGCAAGGAGCTTTTTCCTTGTCGAGGAACCAGTAATCCTCACCAGCCAGTTCGAACAAGTGTTGCATGGATTGAATGATGCGCGGTGTGAGGTGGGTCATGCACCCGGCAAAATAGATGAGTCCGGCTTTTGTTGTTGCTTGGTTTTCCAAATATGCATACGAAGCATTGTATTGGAGAGTCGACTCAATTCGTTGGGTGATGCGCAGGCTGGTCAAGTCAATTCCAACCGGGCAATCAACCTGGCATTTTCCGCAAAGCAAACAATTGAACAGTTGCTCATCGTCGATGTTTTTATTGCGGATACTTTTCAAAACATATACCGATTGGGTATTCTTAATGCCGGCATTGTTTAACTGGCAGTTATCGAGACAAATGCCACAACGCGAACAGGAATAAATGGCTAATTCGGTAAAGGAATTGGTTCGTTTTTTGAGTTTGATCCCGGCATTCTTAAAAATGATGAACAACATTTCGGTGGGGATGTGCATGTATCTGGAGTAGGGAAGTGCAACGAAAAATGAGCCCAATGCCAGTGAATAGGCCGCCCATAAAGGCAAAGCGAGCGTGCTGGCTGTATTTGAATTGAAAAAAAGTGATCCAGCAGTTTGGGTGATAAAACTACCATTGTTGAATTGATGTGCAGTGGCACTTTCGGCCAGCAGTCTTAGCGGGAATATGAGCCATAAGGCGGTCATGGCTATTTGATCGCCATATTGAAGGCGTGTGGTTCGTCTCATGCCAAACAAGCGTTTGTAAAAGCGTTTGGACCATGCCAGCACTACCCCTGAAAGTACAAACAAGAGCAACAAATCCATCAGGGCAGCAAAGATTTTACTTCCGGCAAATTCTTTTCCCGTTTCAAAAAAGCGAAAGAAAATGGGGAGATAAAACGGAACAGCCAGTGATTTTTCGGCAACGAAGGCTTCAAGGTGGCCCACAACAATAAGCAGAAACCACCCAAAGGCAAGGCTCATGTGCATGTATCCCAATACCATGTTTTTTTTGAAAATCCTCCGGTGGATCAGACATTCCATGAAAATGTCCTTTGCCGATTGGAGTATCCTTCGCGATTTCAATGCATTGATCAAACGCAAACGATCAATCTTTGATAAGCTGCTGATCCATTTATACCCTTTGACTATCAGGATAATGAATAATAGAGCCATTCCGGCTACAAACGGAATTACAAACAATTTTTCGTTCATACTTTTTGATTCTCGGCATGAAGTCGGGTGCTTTCTTTCTTGATTAAAAGCACCACATTTCGAATGTTCACATCGCGCGGGCAAACCAGGCTGCACTTTCCGCAGAACATGCATTTGTCGATTTCGGCAGCCAGCTTATCGGTTTGGCCCCTGCGAAGCATCAAACCAATCCGCCGAATGTTGAAATCTGTGAGTTTCCCGGCGCTGCACGTGGCGGTACATCCCCCGCACGACATGCAGGTAAGGAAGGAAGGTTCGTAACGCAGCACATAGGCCAGCAGCCGGTTATCGAAGGTTTGGTAGTCGATCTGACGGGAGGGTCTTGAAACCAGATGTGCAAATTCATTCATGGTGGTTGGTTAACTGTTGGTGTTCAAGGTAGCGATTCACCAGTATCGAAGCAGCTCCTGCATTTTCGATGGTTTCGTTAACCGACATGGGGCAAATGCAGGTTCCGGCAATGAAGATTCCCGGCTGCGTGGTTTCGTTACGGGTCAGCTGAATGTTCTTCGACTTGAAAAAGCCATGTTCATCGAGCTCCAAAAGTTTGGTGCTGCTGAACATTTGGTGGGCCTCGTTTTTCTCCATTCCGGCCAGCAGTACAATCATATCCACCTCCATGCGCAAGGGGCGTCCCGAGAGGGTGTCTTCTGCTTTGATCTGTAGCCGTTTGTCGTGGGTTTCGGCGGCTTCGGAAAGACGGCCCCGAATGAACTGGATTTTGTGTTTTTTTTGGGCCTGAAGGTAAAGATCATCGAACTTTGATCCATAAAGTCTCAGGTCCATGTAAAAGCAGAAGATTTCGGTTTCGGGCAACATTTCGCTGATTTCAAGGGCTTGTTTCACGCCGGTTATGCAGCATACTTTAGAACAGTAGGTATTCCCGCATTTGGCATCGCGCGAGCCTATGCAATGGATAAAAGCCACGCGCGAAGGTGTTTTGCCCGAAGCCGTGGTGAGCGGCTGCCCCGACTTCAAACTTTGTTCCAGATCGGCCGAGGTGATCACATTTTTGAAGAGTCCGTAACCATATTCTTCTTTTTGCCGGGCATCGAACAACTTAAACCCCGTGCTGATCACCACGGCATCGGCATAAATCCTTAGTTCATTGCCTGCATTGATGGCAAAGTGCCCGTTATTTTTCTCTATGCTTGTTATTTCGGTGCTGCTGATCATTTTAAGGTGGTCAAATTGTAACTGTTCGTCCAGCAAACCCGAGATGATCCATTCGGGACTTGAATGATCGGGGAACAGGTGATGCCACTGGTTTAAATGGCCTCCGGGGTATTTTTCTTTTTCAAGAATGGTGACCTTGTGACCACTTTGGGCCAGCAGGTTGGCCGTATGCAAGCCTGCAATTCCGGCACCGATCACTGCTACATGTTTTTGTTCTTTTTCCATCGATCAAACTATGTTCAGTTCATTCACCATAGGCCTTTCCCCGATGATCTTTCCATCAAGGTTTTTATACTTGTCACCCTTTTTGTATGCGATTCCCATTTTATCGAGGAAAGGTTCCACTTCCACCTGATGGAACTGCAATCCCAGTTTCCAGGGATCGTAACCCAATACCAGTCCGGCAAGTTCTTCATACGTTAGCACTGGGATGCCTTGGCCCTGCTGTCCGTAAGTTTTTCTCTCAATTTGTTCCAGGGTATATTGCCAGCGGTCGAGAAACAAGTTGCAACCCGGGCAGTTGGTAACAATGGCATCGGGTTGGAAAGGTTCCATGCTTTCGAATTTCTTTTTTGAATTGGAGAGAGAATAGCTGCGGTTATTTTTCACGAAATAATGGCGAAAGCCGAAACCACAGCAATGACGGCGTTCGGGATAGTCGACCGTTTCGCCTCCCCAGGCCGTAATCATTCCCGTAAGTACCTTGGGAAATTCGGCACCACCCACCCCTCGCTCAGGGAATATTTTTGCATAGTGGCATCCGATGTGATCCACTATTTTCAAAGGTTTCCCGGTTTTAGTATTGGTGAGTGTATGCTTTGCCTGATCTTTGATCTCCTTTCTGAATTTATACACGATATCGCTGCAGTGCACTACATTCTCTGGCAATTCAAACTCCCTGCCGGTTGATTTTCGGAGGGCGTTTCGGGTTTTTTCCAGGCTTTCGGGGAAATGATTCCAGGTATCCAGTATTTCGGAATAGATGCCAAAAGAAGTAACACAGGATACAACAGCGTGCTTTAGCCCTTTTTCGGTCATCAGTGAGAAATGGCGTGCAGCAAGTGCTTGTATGGTTTCAAAGGGTACTATATCACAGTGATATCCAATGCCGGCACAAGTAGTATGGCTGGCATCATCGTAAATGGTTTTACCCAACTTGTTCCGCAGGATGTCGAGAAAGGCAACTTCAGATCCGGGAAAGAAATTTTGGCGGATACAAGATCTTAGGTAATAGTAATGATCGTTCGCGATGTCCTTGTTGAACTGACTCCAATTTTTGCTGGTTTCGGTTTGCATGGTTTAGTATTCAATAACTTGTTTCCTGTTCGTTCTCAATAAAATGAAGGTATTGGTCCATGTCGGGCTGATTAGCTTCGTTGGTGATCCCAAGTTCAAGCGCTTTGATGCTGCTGTATTGATCAATCAGCCTGAACAATTCAAGGCAGCCGGTTTCCTCAAAAATTGCCCTGAATTCGGTCATGGCTTCCTTATCGATTTTTCGTAGTACACCCGGACCTTCTTCATCCAGATTGGCACCAACAGTTTTGTATATTTCGGAAGCATTTTCAAAAATCCATTGCCAAACGGGGCCTTGTTCCGGATGATCTGCTGGTTTTATAAAGGAAGGATGAAGAGAATAGCCAATGTTTAACAGGGCATTCCCCAGCCCCTTGCGTAAAAGATATTGCTGGCGTCCCATACGGCTTTGGGTAAAGGCACCAGTTTCCTGCGATATTTTTCTGAGTACACTGATAACCAGTCCCGGACAGTTATGCCTTGGGCAACGGGTTTTGCACGACATGCACTGGCCACAGTACCAAATGGTATCTGATTCGAGTAGTTCACGTATTTTTTGGAGGTTGCCTGATTGGACTATGGTTAACATGGTGCGAGGGTCGTAGTCGTAAAACTCTGCAGCCGGGCAAATGGCTGTGCATATGCCGCAGTTCATGCAGGCATTTAAACCTTCAACAAAGCGGATATCACTGTTCAGCTTTTCCTTGATCAGTGTTTCAATGTGCTGCATAGGCCATGAGATTAGTGCAAGGGTTTTCGGTATGTTATAATTAGTATTTGACAGAAGACCAATGCGAAGTAAGAGAAGAAATGAACCTGGTACAAGCGTATAAATGCGTAAAATGCAACTAAGTATTTATACTGAGTAAAGTTGCTTAGCTGATGAGGCTTTTGCTGGGAGCACCATACCCTTAGTATTTCTATTGCATGGGTATGATCCCGTTTTTAATGGCAAACATCACCAAACCTGCGGTGTTTTTGGTTTTGGTTTTCTGCAGAATGTTTTCCCTGTGTTTGTCAACGGTTCGTTTACTGATGTTCAATTTTTCGGCAATTTCGATGTTTGACAGCCCCAGACAAATGCTTTGCAGAATTTCAGTTTCACGTTCCGACAGATCGTTGTTCTTCTTCTGCTGATGTTTTTTCCTGTTACGGGCCGAAATCAATCCACTCAAGATTTCTTGTGAATAGTAGTATTTACCGGCCATCACTCTTTTGATGGAGTTTTCAACATCGTCGAAACCCGAGTTTTTGAGGATGAATCCTTTGGCACCGGCTTCGATCATGGGCAGGTAATAAACTTCATCGGCATACATCGAAAGGGCAATGATGTTGATGGAAGGATGGCTTTTCAGAACTTCACGGGTAATTTCAATGCCATCGGTTCCGGGCAGGTCAATGTCCATAAAAATGAGCTGCGGTACTTCCTGTTTCAATAGTTCAAACAACTCCGCGGCATTGGAAGCTTCCCTGATTTTATCAATTTCATTGAGCTTGCTCAGCAACAAATGCAAACCTTCGCGGAACATTTGGTGATCATCAACCAGAATGAGGGAGATTTTTTCCATGCTATATTAAATTGATGATGATGTTAACCTGAACGCCTTCGCCCTTTTTACTGTGAAACTGGTAGAAACCATTGAGCGATTTAATACGCGACTGAATATTTGAAAAGCCCAGTCCTTTGTCGCTTTCAATGGCCAGCTGCTCATCGTAACCAATTCCGTCGTCGGAATAGTTCATGCATATTAGTTTGTTTTCCCTGATAAGTTCAATTTGAATGACATTGGCATTGGCATGTTTCAGGGAGTTGGAAATCAGTTCGCAGATGACCCTGTACAAAACCACCTCAATGTTGTATTGAAAACGAAGTTCATCGATGTTGCTGATCAGCTTTATTTTAGGTTTATCAAGAGTTTTAAGTTTGGTGATGAAGGAACGTACAGCCTTGGCCAAACCAAAATTGTTGAGGATGTGCGGACTGAGTTTATTGGAGATTTCTTTAAGGGTGGTCACCGATTCATCGATCAATTTTTCGGCGTTGGCAATGATTTTATCGTTCGACTGATCTTCTTTCCTTTTGAGTGAGATGGCCATTTTTACGGATGATAGAAGAGGGCCGAGACCATCGTGCAATTCCTTTGCAAAATGTTGCCTTTCTGACTCTTCTGTTTTGATGATGGCCGATAAAATTCTGCTTTCGTTTTGTTTTCGTATTTCATCCAACTGCTTTTGTATGTTGAAAATGCGCCTTACAAAGGCCAGGCTTAGCAGCATGATGGCTGAGATAAAAACACCCGTCCAGCTGCTGATTAATTCCATCGTATAATTGTACTCAAGTTCGTAAACCTCCATAATTTCAAACAAACGGCGAAAAGCCATCAGCAAGAAACCAAAAGAAATGAGCCACCATGCAATGTTTGTTCTGGTTCGTTTAATTAAGGATAAAGCAATTATTGCAGCGCCAAATTGTAAAATAATTGAAAGAATCAGTGCAATTTTGATGGCCATGATGTTTTGGTTTTAGGCGAAGTTACATAAAAGATAAGGCCCGACAACACTGGCCCCATGTAAAAAAACACAGGCAAGAACCACCAAGTGGCTTGCCTGTGTCAATTTTATTAAGTTGCAGTTTGCTTACAATAAGCTCCAGCCTTCGCGGTATTCGTAATGCAGCATGGCAGTGGCAGCGCCATCTTCATCGTTTACAAAGGTTTCGGTGGCCGGATCCCAGTAAATGGTCCGTTTTAATTCGCAGGCAATATTGCCCAGGGTACAGACGGTACAACTACGGTGACCAATCTCGACGGGAACCACAGGGTCAATTCTTTGCTGAACAGCTTCCACAAAGTTGAACAGGTGCGGGATTTTGGTCTCGTAAGGCCCTTCGGCAGCTTCGCTCACCGGTGGCAACCAACTGTCGTCCGAAGCTTTGAAATGGCCGCGAGAAACTTCGAGCCATCCGTTTTCGCCAATGAATTTGACGCCTTTGGTCCAGGCTTCGTCAAAGGGTTCTGAGGTCACTACGGTGCCATTGGCATATTTGAACATCATGAATTCCGATCCATCGCCAATGGGAGAGATCTCAACCGGACCGCTTTCGTCCATGCCAAGTCCCCACTGAACAATGTCGAACATGTGGGCACCCCAGTCGGTGGTAAAGCCGCCACCCATTTCCTTGTACCAGCGCCAGGCACCCCATAGTTGTTCATCCTGTGGAGGATCGATGCTGATAGGCGGATTTAATTCGTGGTTATAGTGAATGTAGTTGGGCAGGTTGGCCAGCCAAAGATCCCAGTTCAAATCGGCAGGGATGGGTTCTTCCGGTAAATTATAGGGAGTTGGAGGAGCACCTACGTATGCATGAACTTTGGTAATGTTGCCCAGGGCACCCGATTGAACCATTTTTACTGCATGCTGGAAATTCGGATCGGAGCGTTGCTGGCTGCCTACACCTAAAACACGGTTGTTTTCCCTCACAATTCTCCGCAATTCCTGTCCTTCTTTAATGGTAAAGGTGAGCGGTTTTTCAAGGTAAACATCCTTGCCGGCTTTTAGCGCTGCAATGGCTATCATGGCGTGCGAATGGTCAGGCACAGCAATCACCACGGCATCAATGTCGTCACGGGCAATCAAGTCCTGATACTTTTCATAAGTGTTGACTTCAGCATCGAGCTGTTTTTCTTCGTAATATGCTTTTACTACTTTCTCGAAACGCTGGCGTTTCACACCATAAACATCACAAGCCGCAACAACCTTTACGTCTTCGATGCCCATGAAGCCATTGAGCAGGAACAAGGCCTGACGACCTACACCGATGAACCCCAATCTGATTTCACCGTCTTTTTTTTCAGTTTTACACGATATCAATGAGGGCAGAAATGCAAAGCCTGCTGCACCCACGGCTGTTGTCCCGATGAAGCGCCTGCGCGACAATGAGCCTTTTTGTTGATTTTCCATTTAAAAAGTTTTAAGATGAATTTTTGATGAACCCAAATTAACTTTTTAACTGAAAATATGCAATTGAAACACACTTTTGAATGATGTTGGTGTCACATTAATCATAAGACTCAGGATGATAATGATTTATGTTAAAAGTGAATTAAGTCATGTTTCAACTCGCCATAAATGCATATCAAGATATGAGCCAGTAAAAAAGTCACGTTATTTGGTGCAGTATTGGGACAAAAAAAGCGGGTTATCTGTTGATAACCCGGCTGTTCATAGTTTAGTTAGATCAGAAAATAGATGATGGTTGAAAGAGAAAAGGAAGAATATTTTGTAAACATAGTTGTTAAAAATCGAACGCTAATATAAAACTATTTTTAATAAACCCGTAAAGAAATAACTAAAATTTTACACTGCATTACTTTGGCGCAAACGTTTACATCAAGGGATTCAGTCCGATATGTATTTGTGTGTGAGGACTTCTGTTTGCTGTTTGAAATGCTTCTATATTAGCCTTTCAATGAAAATTCAGACCCTTTTTTAAGCTCCAATAATGAATAATCCTTATTTTCATCAGTTCAATAGCATCGCTTTATGGATAAGTTTCTCGGAGAAGTTGCAGATTATCTGCTTGCGCAACATGGTTCAACAATGGAAAACCTTCAAGTGGTTTTTCCCAATCGGCGTGCTGGCTTGTTTTTTCAAAAATACCTGAGCGAACGCATTCAGGAACCCATCTTTTCTCCTCAGATTATGACCATTTCGGAGTTGGTTGGCAATTTGACCCGTTTGCAGTTGGCTGATCAGAATGTGTTGATTGTAGAATTGTACAAGGTTTTTCTGGAAGTAACCGGAACCACCGAAACCCTTGATGATTTTTATTATTGGGGCGAAATGTTACTGGCCGATTTCGACGATCTGGACAAATACCTTGTTGATGCCCGCCAATTGTTTCGAAACATTGTATCGCTCCGTGAAATTGACCATGGTTTCGATTATCTGACCCCCGAACAACTCAAATACCTGTCGACTTTTTGGTCTAACATTCTATCTGCCAGAAAATCGGCCGATAAAGATCAGTTTTTAAATATTTGGCGCAAACTTGATCCCCTTTACCGAAAATTCAGGGAACGTCTTTCAGAAAAAGCCTGGGCTTACGAAGGAATGATGTACCGGAACATGGCTGAGCAGCTTTCGGAAAATCCTTCACCAAAGGAAGGGAAAATTACGGCGCTGGTAGGTTTCAATGCGCTGAACACCTGCGAAAAGCATTTGTTTCACTACCTGGCCAGGCAGGAGAACGCCCTTTTCTTTTGGGATGCCGATCGATATTATCTCGATGCACCCAAGCACGAAGCGGCACTATTTCTTCACGAAAACCTGAAGCAATTTCCGATGCCTGCTGGATTTGAAGCTGCCGGGAATCATTTTTCAAATCAAACAAGCATTGAGGTAGTAGCCGTTCCCGGTTTTGCAGGTCAGGCAACCATGACAGCCAGTTGGTTGAACAGTCTGAATTTGCCTGAAAAGGTTCGTTTCGATGATACTGCGGTGGTATTATGTGACGAAAACTTGCTTTTGCCCATGCTCAATTCCATTCCCGAATCGGTGAAGAGTCTGAACATTACCATGGGATTTCCCATCAAAAGTGCACCGGTGTATGCCTTGCTCAGGTGTTTGATCGATCTGGACCGTAATGCACGTCCCGGGAAGGATGGCCAACAGGTTTTCTATTACCGAAACGTTTTGACCTTGTTTAGCAATCCTTTGATCAGAGGTGTTTTGGGTGCTGATATGGAAGCAATCGTTGACAGTATTCGAAGTGAAAACCGTATTTACCTCACAGCAGCCGATTTCAGCAATCATGCCTTGTTGTCGTTGATTTTTAAACTACCCGAACAGGTGATCCAATGTGGAGCATATTTGCACAACATTCTGAAATTCCTGTTTGAAGCAGAAGTCCACAACGATCCACTGCTGAAAGAATCTATTTATCAATTGTATCAGCTGATCAATCGTTTGCAGGATTCCATCTTTGATAACGATCAGGATGCTGCCTTGATTCTTTCCCGAAAATTGTATTATCAGTTGTTGCTCCGTCAACTCGATCGTCTGGCTATTCCGTTTGAGGGTGAACCGCTTGAAGGCATTCAGTTGATGGGCTTTCTGGAAACCCGTTGTCTCGATTTTGATCACCTCATCCTCTTGTCGTTCAACGATGCCGTGCTGCCCGGAAATTCGCACCGGCATTCATTTATCCCTTACACCCTCCGAAAAGGTTTTGGTTTGCCGGTGATTGAGCAACGAAACGCCATGTATGCCTACTATTTTTACCGACTCATTCAAAGGGCTAAAAGAATTACCCTTGTATACGATTCCCGTTCCGACGGACTTTCGGGTGGTGAAGTCAGCAGGTATGTCACACAATTAAAATACGAAGCTGAACACATTGACTTGCAGGAGAAGCAAGGCGTTTTTCATTTTGAGCCTTCTCAGGTTCAGCCCATCAACATTGTCAAGCATGGGGGAGTAATGCGTAAAGTTGAAAAGATGCTCGCCGAAAAACTGATCTCACCCAGTGCTTTAAACCGTTATCTTGAGTGCAAACTCAGTTTCTTTTTTAAATACATTGAAGGCATTCACGAAGCCGATGAACTTCGTGAAGAAATTGATCATTTAATTTTTGGAAGGGTTGCCCACAAGGCCCTTGAAACATTGTATGGACCTTATGTGGGAAAGGAAATGACTGCTGCGGACATTGCACAGCTTCTGAAAGATGATCGTTTATTGCTGCAAAGCCTTGGCAAAGCACTCGAAGAAGAGTATTTCAAAAAAGGATCATTCGATTTGAACGGGAAGAATTTGTTGGTATTCGAGGTGCTGAAGAAGTACCTTCAGCGGGTCATGCGGTACGACCAGCAAATTGCTCCCATCCACCTGCTTTCGCTGGAGCGAAAGTATGTTCGCACCATTCCGGTTGAGGTCAATGGGCGTCAAATCAAGGTTCAATATGGCGGAACCATCGACCGGCTCGACCAGGTGAAAGAGACCATCAGGGTGGTAGATTATAAAACCGGGATGTCGGAAGTAAAAGTGAAGTCGATAGCAGCCTTGTTCGAACCCTCCAAAAATCGGAACAAAGCCGCTTTTCAAACTTTGTTGTATGCCAGCTGTGTGTATGATGAAAAGGAAATGTTTCTACCCTTGGTGCCGGCTGTGTACGGCGCCCGTAGTGTGTTTAAGGAAGATTTCGATCCGGTATTTAAAATGGGAGAGACTGATGTTCACTATCAGGCCAACGCCGTTGAATTTGAATCATTGCTGGTGAAATTGCTCGAAGAACTGGCTGATCCTGCAATCAGTTTCTCACAGGTCGATGATGTTCAACAATGTAAACATTGTGAATTCAATGGCATTTGTAACCGAGGGGCTTAGTCTTCATCCAGCAAATCGGGTCTAACCCGACGAGTGATTTCCATCGACTGGTTTTCGCGCCATTCATTGATCAGTTTCTCATTTCCCGACAAAAGAATCCCGGGAACTTTCCATCCATTGTAATCGGCCGGGCGGGTGTAAACGGGCGGACTGAGCAAACCATCCTGGTGCGAATCGGTCAGGGCAGAGCTTTCGTCCGATAACACTCCGGGAATCAAACGGACAATGCTGTCGGTAACAATGGCTGCAGCCAATTCACCGCCGGTCAGCACATAATCGCCCACCGATACTTCAGCAGTAATGTAGTGATCTCTGATGCGCTGATCTACGCCCTTGTAATGCCCGCACAAAATCATCAGATTGTTGTACATGGAGTAATGGTTGGCCATTTTTTGGTTCCATACTTTGGCATCGGGTGTCATGTAAATTATCTGATCGTAAGTGCGTTGGGCTTTCAGATGCAAGATGAGCGATTCAATGGGCTGTATCAACATCACCATGCCGGCTGCACCACCAAAGGCATAATCATCAACGCTCCGGTGTTTGTCTGTAGAATAATCACGAATGTTGTGCACATGGATTTCAACCAATCCTTTTTCCCGGGCAATTTTCAGTATGGAATGGCTGAAAGGTCCCTCCAGCAATTCAGGTAAAATGGTTAAAACATCTATTCTCATGGCATCGAAATTTCTGCAAAAGTATTACAAGGACCGACATCTCCCAAACAAAAACAAGGCTGCTCGCAAAAAAGGGTATTGATGTGCTCAGGCATTGTGGAAACTTCCTTCTTTTCAGTAGCCGATATTTCAAATACAGAAAAAATGACAGTATAATTTGCTTGAAACTGGAAATTATGACAGTTAATTGCTGGTATGTACGACATTTTTGTCCGAAATTTTTGTATGGAACAGAAGTTGACCCAAAGCAGGCATCAAGCACTTGATAAAAGCAAAATAATAACAGTTAAAAAATAAGGAGGATTTATCATGAACTTAGTACGTTTTCAACAACCCAGAATGGTTTATTCAGTGAACAGTATCCTGAACGATTTCTTCAACGATCGGTCGTATGTGGCCGGACGATCGATGGATAACAACTACCCGGCAGTAAACATTGCCGAGACGGACAATGCTTTTGAACTTGAATTTTTGGCGCCTGGTTTTGAAAAGGAAAATTTTTCAATCACTAACAACAAGGGCATCTTAACAGTAAAGGGAAGCCTGAATGAGCAAAGTGAAAGCACCGAAAAATACACCCGTAAACGTTTTTCGATCCACGCTTTTGAACGTTCATTCAATTTGCCCGAAGGAATCCTGACCGATGAGATTTCGGCACGTTATCATAACGGGATTTTGAAAGTTGAGTTACCAAAGAAAGTTGATGCAGTTCAGAATGCCGAACTGACCATTCCTGTTCAATAAATTGAATCACTTGCCATGAAATAAAACAAAGCCATCAAAAACGATGGCTTTGTTGTTTCTGGGTGAAACCTTTTTAAAATAGTTTTCAAATTATTTGAGTATTACTTATTAATAGCTATTTTCGTAATTCTCAATATGTAATATGTTCTCTAACACATTAGATGAACACTAATCGCAAAGTATGGAAGCTAAAGGAAAAAAGCACTTAGAAACTCAGAATGAGGTAGATAATTCGGAAAAAGCCGAATTGGATAACGTAAACGAATTGAACGAATCAGCTCCTGTTATACCAGAAGGAGAAGATGAAAGTATTGAAAAAGAACTTGTTGTAGAAGTTAGTGCTGAAGAAGCATCAACCGAAACCATGGAAGAAGATGAGGCCCCTGAAATCAGCGAAGCCCTTGATGAAACGGTAAAAGAAGCAGAAGTAGAGGAATTGGTCAGCGAAGTAGAAATCACTCAAACCGAAACAGACGAAACGCCTGCT
>JAFGVJ010000199.1 GCA_016938055.1 Prolixibacteraceae bacterium | reverse complement strand
ACATTTCAAAGTTGAGTTGCTCAATGAAACAGTAAAACTCGCCTGACAAAATTGAAAACCTGGCGTTATTCAGGCAAAGGGCCAGTGAGCCCTTAAACCCACCGGAGTACCACTCAGATCCACGCCCTGTTTGTTTATTCTACCAGCAAACTCACCGATAATACATCGGCCGAGGACCTTCCTACCATCACCTCAAACTCGCCGGGTTCGACCACAAAATTCATATTGATGTTCCAGAAGGCCAGTTTTGAAGCATCGAGAGTGAATTGCACGGTTTTGCTTTCTCCGGCTTCCAGGCTGATGCGCTTGAAATCTTTTAGTTCTTTTACAGGGCGGGTGACCGACGAAAATTTGTCGCGCAGGTACAACTGCACAATCTCGTCGCCTTTCATTTTTCCGGTATTGGTCACCAGCACAGAAACTTCCACCGTTTCATCCTTGCCGATTTTCTGTTTGCTTAGCTCCAGTGAACTGTAGTCAAAAGTAGTGTAGCTTAAGCCATGCCCTAAGGGATAAAGGGGCAGTACATCCTGCGACACATAGTTGATGAACCTGGCCGAGGGTTTGTGATTGTAGAACATGGGCAGTTGACCCACCGATTTCGGGATGCTGATGGTGAGTTTCCCCGAGGGGTTCACATCGCCAAACAGCACATCGGCGGCAGCCGTTCCGGTTTCCTGTCCCATGTACCAGCCTTCGACAATGGCAGGTACATTTTCGTGGATGTAGTTGATTGAAAGTGGCCGGCCATTGGTAAGGTACACCACCACCGGCTTGCCCGTTGCGACCATGGCTTCCGCCAGTTCCTGCTGTTCACCTATCAGGTCGAGGCTCATGTTATCGCCCAGGTGGGTTTTGCTCCAGGCTTCGCGGCAAATGAATTCCGTCTCTCCCACCGCCAGGATGATGAGATCGGCCTGTTGTGCCACCTGAACAGCTTCCTCAATCAGTTGCAGGTTTGTTTCACGCGGGGTCAGCACAATTGCTTCGTTCCGCCAGTTGAACTGGCTGATGGTATGGTTTTCGGTAATGCGGCAGCCCTGGGCAAACAGTACTTCGGAAGTGTTGCCCACCTTGTTTTGGATACCTTGCAGTAGGGTAACCTTTTCGTAAGGCTCACCCGAGTAGCCCCCCATGAAAAGCTCGTTGGCACAGGGCCCCACCACGGCAATTTTTGGGTATTTCCCTTTTTGCAGGGGAAGTACATTGTTTTCGTTTTTCAGTAACACGATGGATTCACGGGCTGCTCTCAGGGCCAGTTCCTTCGTTGCCGGATCTTTGCTCACGGCAATGGCCGTTTCCACATCGGTATAAGGCTGATCGAACAAGCCCAGTTCGAATTTCAGTTTCAGCAAGTCGTAAACGGCCTTATCGATGGCTTCGGGCGAAACTTTTCCTTCGCTCACCAGCGCTTCGAGGTTTTTGTAGTAGTCGCGGTTGGGCAGCTCGAACTGCACCCCGGCATTAAAGGCCAGCATGGCCGCTTCTTTTTTATTGTTGGCCACAAAGTGTTTGGTATCCAGTTGGTCGATGGCATTCCAGTCGGAAATCACCAATCCTTCGAAGCCCCACTCCTTTCGCAGCACCTCGGTAAGCAACCAGCTGTTGGCATGTGAAGGTACCCCGTCGATCTCGTTGTACGAGGGCATAACCGCCAGGGGTTTGGCTTGTTCAATCACCATTTGGAAAGGTAAAAACTGAAATTCACGCAAGGTACGCTCCGAGTAATTGGCCGGTGCCTGGTTCAAACCGCCTTCGGGCTGACCGTGTCCGCAAAAATGCTTTAAGGTAGCTGCTACATGGTTGGGGGCAATACTTCCGCTAGAAGTTCCCTGAAAACCTTTCACCGCAGCAATGGCATAAACCCCGTTGAGGTAAGGATCTTCGCCATAGGTCTCGTCTACCCTGCCCCAGCGCGGATCCCTGCAAACATCAATCACCGGCGAGAGTGCCCACTGTGCCCCGCGCGAACGCATTTCGCGCGCCGTGGCGGCATACACCTGTTCAAACAAAGCAGGATTCCACGAACATGCCAGCCCAATGGCCATGGGAAACACCGTGGCTTCAGGCTTCATCAATCCATGCTGCCCTTCGTCGACAAAGATGGCCGGGATACCCCATTTGGTTTTTTCCCGAAGGTATTGTTGTATGTTGTTTCGCGATTCAACCGTTGCCCGCAGCCCTTCGAAAAAAGGTTGAACGGAATGTACTCCCTTGCCAAAGACCCTTTCCATTTCGGCGGGATTGTTCACAAAAGCGGAGTCGAAGCGATCGGGTGTTCCGTCCAGGACCCCCATCATCTGATATATTTTATCTTCCAGACTCATCCGGTTCAGTAGATCACCGGCTCTTTCGGCGGGGCTTAAGTTCACATCCCTGTAAGGATACAACTGTTCATCTTGCGCGTTGGACTTGTTCATGCCAAAGAATACTAAAAGTGAAATGATCGTTACTTGCAGCAAACCTTTATTCATCGTTCAAAATTTTTAAAACCGCTTATCAAGCAGTGAATGGGTGCAGATACTAAAAACGAATGCTGTAAATATAAAAAGGCTTTCAGAATAAATGACGCTGTTCCGATCAAAGTTATGCTGTTTTAAAAACATGCCCGGCACCATGGGCATTTCTCACAAGCTTTGATTAAATTTGTGAGCATCATCGATTTAATAAACTAACGAACAAAGCTAAATCATGAACCTAAAAACACGTGGATTATTAAGCCTGACCATCATGGTCTCAGCTTTTATGGCAAGTGCAACCGAAAAAATTCCGGAACAAAAAAGTTTCAACAAGGAGAAAGACCTGTTGTTGGTGCAGCTCGACTGCAAAACCGATGTGGATGACATCCATACTGCAGCAGCGCTCTACACCTTGATGCAGCACCCGGAATTTTCGAAAGTGAAGTACCATGTAGTGGCCGGGACCTATGGCATCCAGGAAGGACTTTACGTACCACCCAATAATTTGCTGAATCTCGCATGGGAAGATCAATGGACCGATGCCCACGCCGATTTCGATGCAGCTGTACAAAAGGTTAAAACGATGGTCGCAACAACCCTGGCCAATGAGGGTGATGTGTGGATGGCCGACGCCGGACAATCGGATTTTTCAGCCGAAGTGGTCAAAGCCATTGTAGCTGAACACCCTGAGTTAAATCTGAAAGAGCGCATTCATGTGGTGCAGCACAGCACCTGGAACGAAGAAGTGACCAGCCCCGAACGACTGCAATACGTCAAAGAGCAGGCCCACTACCAGAAAATTCCCGACGGAAATGCAGTGGACAATGGCACGCCCGGGTTCCGAACGCCGGGATATACCCGCTGGAAGGAACAAATCACTGATCCTGAGCTGTTGAAAATTTGGCAGCTGGCTGTTGAAATTGGCCTGCAATACAACGCCAAAGAAGGGCGTTACAACAACGAAGCCGTAGCGGCCCGGGGGCTCGACTTTTCGGACTT
>JAFGVJ010000198.1 GCA_016938055.1 Prolixibacteraceae bacterium | reverse complement strand
TTTTTTTATGTGCGTTGGTTTCATCGAAACCGTTGTGACATGTTTGTGCAAATAAAATCAATGGTTCACCAATAACTGATCGCCTTTGGCGCTGAGATAGGTTTCGATATGGCGGTCTTTCTTGGCTTCATAAATATCACTGATTGTTAGAATGATACCCGTTTCTTCCACATCGCCGAAATGATCGTTCACCGCTGTTCCAAAAGTTTTCATGGTGGGTGAAAGGTTCATGTAGGCATTCACCAGTGGCGGAATGTTTTCCCCGAATTCGCGTACATGTTTGGTAAGTATTTTATAATCCTCTCCAAAGTTTTCACCCTTGTATTTTTCTTCAATATCCGAAAAATCAAGGTCGAGTCTGAAAGGATCTTTCGGAAACACCAACTCTTCATGATCGTTAAAATGCTTTCGGAGGAAATATAAAATGTGATTGCGGGCGGTCACATTAAAATGGGTGTACATGGTTACTTTTCCAAAGAAATATTTCATTTCGGGATGATCGATGGTTAATGCACCCAAACCGTCCCAAAGATTGTCGAGGGCAAAGAGCGCTTTGGCACCGGCCTTGCTCGACTGATATTCGGGCTGAACAAATGAGCGGCCCAGTTCCATGGTGTAAGGCAGATATTCGGATTTGAATTTTTCTGTAAAATGGAACATGCGGGCTGTAGCCAGGTTCGGATCTCCATTTTCGTCGAACCCCAGTTGGTTGCATAAAATGTATCGGTAACCTCCCAAAATCTCCTTTGAATCAGGATCCCATACGATGAGTTGTTTGTAAGGAACCTCAGCGGTGTCGTATTCATCAATGTCGATTGCTTTCCCTGTTCCGCCTCCGGCCTGCCGAAAGGTGATTTCCCTCAAACGGCCAATTTCGTTCATGATGTTCGGCGAATCGTGAGCGGTGACAATATAAATAAGGTTGCCTCCTTTGTTGGTTGGCCGCATTAGTTTTTCTTTGGTCAATTCGGCCTCAATCAGGTGAGTTGGAACTTTAGCAATAATTTCCTTCATACAATGCTTATTACAATGGTTTCAAAATTACTTCTTCTATCCGGGAACAAAAAATAAATCAAATGGTTTTGCCCATGAAATATACCTTGTCCTTCACATATGCAGCCCATTCAATGGGTTTGCGGCTTCGGTCAAATGTTTGATAAGGAATGGGTTCGCCAAACCTGATCATAAATTTTTTGTTTTTGTGCTTGTACAATTCATCCACCAGATACATCATTTCGATGTTGAACTTGATTTTGAATAGCTTTCTGAAATTGGCGAGTTGGTAAAAGAAATTGGAATTGCGGCCTGCAAAGTAAATGGGTACTACATCAATTTTGTGCTGAACTGCTTTCTGAATAAAATGCTTTTGCCATTCGAGGTCTACAATTTTACCATTGATTTTCCGTGAACATAGTCCGGCAGGAAAAATCATGATCTGATCGTCTGATTCGTACAAATCCTCAATGGCTTTCAGTGCTTCGCGTCCCTGGCCACCTACCTTATTGATGGGTACAAACCAATCGTTTAAAGGGGTGAGGGCCATCAGGAAATCATTGGTCAACGAACGGGTAGTTCCAAATTTTTCATTCAGCAGTTTTAGCAACAACACCCCGTCGAGTCCTCCAAGAGGATGGTTCGATACAAACATAAACCGGCCATTTTCAGGGAGTTGATCAAATCCTTCAATCTTAAATTGAATGTTCAGATAACGAATAACTTCATTGGTAAACTCAAGTTTTTTTAAATGCCCGAACTGCCGAAGAAATTCGTTCATTTCTTCCAAATGCAGGATTCTTTCCAGCCATCGGTAAACAAAACCAGGTAGTCGACGGGCAAGTTTTTTGTTTTTACCGGCAACGACTTCGCGTATGTTGATTGGCTGAAATGCCTGACCTTTTTCCTCCTCTGCCATGCGTAAAAAATTAGCTTCGAAAAATAACAATTTTTTTATCAAAATGGTGTGCCTCCTGTGACTTGTTCATAAAAGGAGGCTTTCCATGTTAATTTGATTTTTTTCAACTGTATTTGGTAATGCTTCATTGAAAACCATCGTGGAAATCATCTTCATTACGATTGTGGTTTATTGCTGAGCTAAACTATTAATAATGCAGGTTTTAAACAAATTGTTGAAAAGTTTAGGTGGAATATGGATGGAAGGAGGTGTAATAAAGTGGCATAAAATTGTAATAAAGTGGAAGAAGTGTTATTTTTGAAAAAAAATAGAACCATTAGATGCCCGAATTCTCAAATACCTATCATGCGACTGTTGACGACAAAGGACGTGTAGTCCTGCCGGCTGCATTCAAGCGCGAAATGGGGGAGTCCTTTGATCGGGTGTTGACGGTTGAAATCGATCCCTACGAAAAGTGCTTCAATATTTATCCTTCAGCATCGTGGGAGAAAAGGTTGGATTTTGTGCGATCGAGGCTCAATCCGAACGATCCTCGTCAAAGCCGTTTGCTCGATAAATTCTATCAAAATTTTGTGAAAGTATCGGTATCGGACAATGGGAGGTTGAATATTTCCAATGCTTTTCTCGATAAAATGGGCATGCATAAGGAAGTGGTATTTACCGGACAAGGCGACCGGATCAGGCTTTGGGAGGCTGAAGCCTATCATAAGGCCATGATGCCCGATGAGGAATATCCCGATCTGTTTAATGAATTCATGGGCGGAGGCCTCTAACAACAAACCAGGAATATGGAAACAGCTTATCACATACCGGTATTGTTGGATGAATCGATCGAAGGTTTGGCAATTAAGCCCGGAGGTATCTACGTTGATGTTACTTATGGCGGTGGTGGTCATTCAAAAAAGATACTGGAGCAATTGACTACCGGTAAACTTATCGCTTTCGATCAGGATGTGGATGCAGCTCATAACGTGGTAGCTGACGACCGTTTGTTGTTTGTGCAGCATAATTTTAAATACCTGAAGAATTTTCTGGATTACTATGGCTACCCAAAGGTTGATGGGGTATTGGCCGATTTGGGGGTTTCCTCGCACGATTTTGATGTGGCTGAAAGGGGCTTTTCATTCCGTTTCAGTGCTCAGCTCGATATGCGCATGAACCAGACCGGTTCTTTAACTGCAGCCCGTGTCGTCAATGAATACGACGAAGCCCGGCTAATCCAGTTGTTCAGGGAATTTGGCGAATTGCCCAATGCCCGTCGTATTGCACGTGTGTTGGTCGAATCCAGATCAGTAAAACCCATGGTTTCAACAACTGATTTGAAGGAGCTGCTGGAGCCGCTTGTTCCGCAGAATCAACAAAATAAATTCATGGCGAAGGTGTTTCAGGCCTTGCGGATTGAAGTGAATCAGGAGCTTGAAGTGTTAAAAACATTGTTGAACGATGTTTATGAAGTGTTGAAGCCAGGTGGCCGACTGGTCGTGATCAGTTATCATTCGTTGGAAGACCGTTTGGTGAAAAACATGATCCAGCGTGGAAACTTTGATGGTGAACAAATCCGGGATTTCTATGGCAATGTTGCTGAAAAATTCAGGCCAGTTGGAAAAAAATTGATTGTGCCCGGTGCCGGTGAAATGGAACGTAATCCGAGGGCGCGCAGTGCTAAAATGAGAATTGCTGAACGAGTATAATGGAAACAGGTAAAAAAACCCAACGAAAAGTAGGTGTCAGGGAAGTGCTCATGGGCAGTGTTCTCCTGAACAGCGAAGTGTTGCGCTGGCTGCCTGTTGTGGGTTTGATTGCTTTTTTAGGTCTGTTGATGATTTCGACCCGGTTCAGGGGTGAAAAAATACTTCGGGAAACCGTTGAGGTGCAGGACGAAGTGAAAGACCTGCGTTCCGAGTCGGCCACCCTGAGCGCTGAGTTGATGAACATGAGCCGATATTCAGTTATTCTGAGAGAGGTTCAAAAACGGGAGCTGGGGTTGAAGCAAGCCAGTGAACCACCAAAAAAATTGAAAGTGAAAAAATTGTAATGGATCTGCGGAAAATCATATTGACCCGTTATGCAGGAATTTTTGCCCTGATACTGATTTTTTCGGTGGCCCTTGTTGTGCGCATTGTTTATGTACAATTTACCACCTCCGATAAATGGGAAGGGAAACTGCAGATTCTTGAAAATCAAAAAGAAATTATACAGGGAAACAGAGGAAATATTTACAGTACCGACGGCCGTTTATTGGCTTCATCGGTTCCCTTTTATGAGTTGCGTTTCGATCTGGGTGCACCTGGAGTACGCGAAGTTTTTCACAAGGAAGTGGATGCTTTGGCCGGTGAGCTTTCCAGAATATTCCCCGACAAATCGAAGCAACAATTTAAAAATGAATTGAATGCGGCTTATAAAAAAAGGGCACGTTACCACCTGGTTCATCGTCGGAAAATCAATTACGATGAACTGAAACGGGTGGAAAACTTTCCAATTTTTAAAAGAGGAAAATTCAAGGGCGGATTCATGCCCGAGCAGGAGTATGTTCGGTATACTCCCCACGGAAACCTGGCTTTCCGCACCATCGGGATCATGAACAAGGGCGCTTTTGGTGGTGAACATGGCAGTGTAGGCATCTCGGGCATTGAGGAACAGTTCGAGGGCTACCTGCGTGGTGGTGAAGGTCTGATGGTACGTCAAAACTTGTCGGGCCGCTGGGTAAACGTCAGCACCATTGAGCCTGAAAATGGCAAAGACGCCATCACCACCATCGACATTTATTTGCAGGACATGGTACACAATGCCCTGGAAAAACAACTGGTGAAAAGCCAGGCCGAATACGGAACAGCCATTTTGATGGAAGTGGAAACCGGAAAAATCAGGGCCATTTCAAACCTGGGGCTTCAGAACGGTCGTTACAACGAGATTTATAATTATGCCATTGGACACGAAGGCTGTACCGAACCCGGTTCAACCTTTAAACTCATGTCCTTGATGGTAGCGCTCGAAGAATCGAAAGTCGATACCAGTGACGTTTTCGATGTGAAAGACGGGAAGTGGAAGATTTACGACCGCATTATTTACGACAGTGATTACGGTAAGCCCAATTATGGGGGACCCATGACTGTGAAAGAAATTTTTGAACACTCATCGAACGTTGGGGTGGCCATGATCATTGATCAGTTTTATGCGAAAAATCCAAAAGCCTACATCGACCGTTTGTACAGCATGGGTCTGAACAAACCTCTTGGCCTTGGTATGAAAGGTGAAGCCCAGCCTTACATCAAGTATCCCGGTGAAAAAAACTGGTGGGGAACTTCACTGGCCTACATTTCACATGGCTACGAAATTCAAATGACCCCATTGCAGGTCCTTACCTTTTACAATGCCATCGCCAACGATGGGAAAATGATGAAACCCATGTTTGTGGAAGCCATTGGAGAAAACGGGAGGCGCATCGAACACTTCAGTCCTGAAGTGTTGAAAAGTTCTATTTGCTCGCGAAGTACCGTCAAGAAATTGCAGGCCCTGCTCGAGGGCGTGGTTCAAAACGGAACTGCCCGCAGCCTGCGTACCGATCGATATAGTTTTGCCGGAAAAACCGGTACTGCCAAAGTTGCCGACATGCAGCACGGATACCTTCACCACAAGTATCGTGCTTCGTTTGCCGGTTATTTTCCGGCCGAAAATCCAAAATATTCCTGCATTGTAGTAGTTGCCGAACCCAAGGGGGCTTATTACGGCGGCTCAGTTGCAGGTCCTGTTTTCCGTGAGATTGCCGATTGCGTTTATGCTACCGATCTCTCGCTCGATATTGCCCAAAAGAAGAAAGAAATAGCACCACAGCAGCTTCCCAACATTTTGAATGGTTTAGTGAACGAAACCACCATTGTATGCAGGGAGCTCGACATCAAGACCGATCAGTCAGGTACAAAGGATGCCGATTGGGTTTACACCGTTGAAGGGGAAAAGTCAGTTGAACTGAAGCCCCGTATAATTGTGGAACGCCAGATGCCCAATGTCTTTGGCATGGGTGCAGCCGATGCCATCTATCTGATCGAAAAATCGGGACTCAAGACAAAGATTTCAGGAGTAGGGAAGGTGCGCAAGCAATTTCCCGAGCCCGGAACAAATTGTCAAAAGGGTCAACTGGTTTACCTTGAATTGGGTGCTTAAACATGCAACAGATGAACAAAAATGATTACACTGAATGAACTGCTAAACGAAGTTACCACCATTTCAATTACAGGCAGTATTACTGCCGGGGTGGAAGGACTGGCTTTCGATTCCCGCAAGGTGGACAAATACCATGTGTTTTTTGCCATCCGTGGTGCACATACCGACGGGCATCGATACATGGATACCGCCATTGAACGGGGTGCTGTGGCCATTGTTTGTGAGCAGCTGCCCGAAAAAATAAAACCCGGCCTCACCTACATTCTTGTTGAGAATGCTGCAAAAGCACTGGGGCAGATGGCTTCGGCTTTTTATGGCCATCCTTCTTCAAAATTGATCCTGGTGGGGGTGACCGGTACCAACGGGAAAACCACCATCGCCTCATTGCTGCACCGCATGGTCATGAACCTGGGGCATGCTGCTGGTTTGTTATCAACCATTCAATACCTCATCAATGATGAAGGCTATCCGGCTTCACACACCACCCCCGATCCACTGCAAATGAACCGGCTCATGGCCCAAATGGTCGAAGCCGGTTGTACTTATTGCTTCATGGAGGTCAGCTCACATGCCATTGATCAGTACCGCATTGCAGGCCTCGATTTCGACGGAGCCATTTTCACCAACATCACCCATGACCACCTCGATTATCACCTTACTTTCGATGCTTACCTCAAAGCCAAAAAGCAATTTTTTGATGGATTGAAAACTACTGCCTTTGCCCTGACCAATTTGGACGATAAGAACGGGATGGTAATGCTGCAAAATACCCGGGCGCAAAAGCTGACTTATTCCATGCGTACCCTGGCCGATTTCCGGAATAAGTTGCTCGAAAGTCATTTCGACGGTACCCTGATGAGCATCAACAACAAAGAAGTTTGGACCCATTTTGTGGGAAAATTCAATGGCTATAATTTGCTGGCAGTATATGGCGCCGCAATGGCCCTGGGTTTCGATTCCGATAAGGTGCTGGTGGAAATGAGTAAGCTAAAACCTGTGGCCGGACGCTTCGAGGTGATTGCTTCTACTCTGGGCCAATATGCCATCGTGGATTACGCCCATACCCCTGATGCCCTCGAAAATGTATTGTCGACCATTGACGATATGCGTTCGAAGAATGAGCAACTCATTTGCGTGGTGGGTGCCGGTGGCGATCGCGACAAGACCAAGCGCCCCGAAATGGCTGCCATCGCCTGCCGTTACAGTACCAAAGTAATCCTTACTTCAGATAATCCGCGTACCGAGGATCCTCTGGCCATCCTGAAAGATATGGAAGCCGGGGTGGATCCGCTTCACCGAAAATCAACCATTACCATTGCCGATCGTAGGGAAGCCATTAAAACAGCTGTGTTACTGGCTCAGCCAGGCGATCTTATACTGATTGCCGGGAAAGGGCATGAAGACTATCAGGAAATCAATGGGGTAAAACACCACTTTGATGACCGTGAAGAAATTAAAAAAGCATTTGAAATCCTGTAAAACCCGAAACGATGTTGTACCACTTGTATGAGTTAATTGATCATTGGGACATTCCCGGGCTGGGAATCATGCAATATATTTCATTCCGTGCTGCGGCTTCAGTGATTCTTTCCCTGGTGATTGCCATGGTTTTCGGGAAAAAGATCATCCGTATTCTCCAACGCAAGCAAATTGGTGAAGAAGTTCGTGACCTCGGGCTCGAAGGACAATTGCAAAAGAAAGGAACGCCCACCATGGGGGGACTGATTATTCTGGCTTCCATTTTGGTGCCTACCTTGCTTTTTGCCCGCCTCGACAATATTTATATCTGGCTGATGATCATCACCACGGTTTGGCTGGGCATCATTGGTTTTATCGATGATTACATCAAGGTTTTCCTGAAAGATAAAGCCGGACTTGCCGGAAAATTCAAAATTTTGGGTCAGGTTTCACTGGGGCTTATTGTAGCCGGAACCCTCTATTTCAGCGATGATGTTGTGGTTCGTGAAAAGCTAAAAGGCAATGACGGAAAATACCTGACCGATGTGGTGGTCAATTCCGAAACCGGACAACAGGAAATTCATTACCGCACGCAAGATGTAAAATCAACCATTACCACCATTCCTTTCATTAAAAATCAGGAACTGAATTACAAGTTTTTTGTAAAGTTTTTGCCTGAAAGCTGGCAGGATCTGGCAGTTTGGATCTTCTATATCGTGGTCATCATCCTGATTATCACTTTTGTGTCCAATTCAACCAACCTTACCGATGGGCTCGACGGACTGGCTGCGGGCACTACGGCCATCAGTGCCACTACACTGGGCATACTGGCTTATGTGAGCGGTCACATCATGCTGGCCGATTACCTGAACATTATGTACATTCCCAACATCGGTGAATTGTCGGTGTTTGTAGCAGCCTTTATTGGTGCAACTGTTGGTTTTCTGTGGTACAATGCATACCCGGCCCAGGTTTTCATGGGCGATACAGGAAGCCTCGCACTGGGTGGGATATTGGCTGTTTTTGCCATCATCATCCGTAAGGAAATCATGTTACCCATCTTCTGCGGTATCTTTTTCATCGAAAGTTTTTCGGTCATCATTCAGGTAACCTGGTTCAAGTACACCAAACGCAGGTTTGGAGCGGGAAGGCGAGTATTTCTCATGTCGCCCATTCATCATCATTTTCAGAAAAAAGGATATCCCGAAGCCAAGATTGTTGCGCGTTTCTGGATTGTTGCCCTCTTGCTGGCAGTTATTAGTATCGTCACCTTAAAAGTACGTTAATGAGCGAACGTTTGGTCATATTAGGTGCCGGTGAAAGCGGCGTAGGAACAGCCATACTGGGATTGGCCAAAGGGTTCGATGTGTTTGTTTCCGATCTGGGAACCATCAAGGAGCACTATCGGTCCGAGTTGGTAAAAAGAGAAATTTCATTTGAAGAAGGTGTACATACAGCTGAAAAAATTCTGAATGCCAAGCTGGTAATGAAGAGTCCCGGAATTCCCGATCATGCCCCCATCGTTCAAGAATTGAGAAGCAGACAGATTCCGGTGATTTCTGAAATTGAATTTGCTGCACGTTATACCAGTGCCAAAATGATCTGTATCACCGGCAGCAACGGGAAAACCACTACAACCAACCTCACCTACGAAATCCTGAAACGGGGTGGAATCGATGTAGCCATGGCCGGTAATGTTGGGAAAAGTTTTGCATGGATGGTGGCCGAAGAAGACCATAGTCATTATGTGATTGAACTCAGCAGTTTCCAGCTCGATGGAATGGTCGATTTTAAAGCCGATATAGCTGTTCTGATGAATATTACGCCCGATCATCTCGATCGGTATCAATATGAAATGCAGCATTATGTGGATGCGAAGTTTCGCATTATCCGCAATCAAACGGCCAGTGATGTATTCATTTATTTTGCCGATGATGCAGTCATTGCGCGTGAAATTGCGAAACGGGAAATCGTATCTAAAACTCTGCCCTTTAGCTTGGGGAGCGAGCTTCATTCCGATGGAGCAAAGCTTGTTCAAGATGAAATCAACCTTCAGTATAACAATCATTCATTCAATATGTCAATCTACGATTTGGCCCTGCAGGGCAAGCACAATACCTGTAATTCCATGGCAGCAGCCATTGTTGGTAAAGTATCAGGTATCAGGAATGAATTCATCCGCGAATGTCTGTCCGATTTCAGGGGGGTTGAACACCGCCTCGAGAAGTACCTCACCATTCACGGGGTGGATTTCATTAACGACTCCAAGGCAACCAACATCAACTCAGCCTGGTATGCTTTGGAATCAATGACCCGGCCAGTGGTTTGGATTGTTGGTGGAATCGACAAGGGAAATGATTACAATGAACTGGCTGAGCTGGTCAGAACCAAGGTAAAGGCCATCGTCTGCCTGGGAAAAGACAATTCGAAAATCATCAGTGCATTTTCCGGATTAGTTGCCGATATGGTTGAAACACAAAGCATGGAACACGCTGTAAAATCGGCTCATTTTCTTTCTGAACCGGGCGATGTGGTCTTGCTTTCGCCGGCCTGTGCCAGTTTCGATCTTTTCAACAATTATGAAGACCGGGGGCAACAGTTCAAGACCGCTGTAAGAAACTTATAAAAAGTAAACAGTATGAATAAACTCTTTGACTTGTTAAAAGGCGACCGGGGCATTTGGATGGTACTGATCTTTCTGTCGTTGTTTTCATTGCTGGTGGTTTACAGTACAACCGGTTCATTGGCTTACCGGCAAATGGGCGGCAATACTTTCTTTTACCTGTTCAAACAGTTTGTGTTAATCATGTTGGGATTTGGCATCATTGTGCTGGTTGTGAATTATGTCCCTGTAAAATTTATGTCCATTTTTTCACCAGTATTACTGGGTATCTCATTTGTTTTTATCGTCACAGCATTGGTACTGAAAATCGGTTCTGATACTTCAGGACGGACTTTCAGCCTGGGATTCATTTCGTTTCAACCTGCCGAGCTGGCCAAAATCTCGCTGGTACTTTTTGTTTCGAGGTTACTGGCCAACAATCAGGACAATGAAAATCCACCCTCGAGGAAGACTTTCTTCTGGATTATCGGGGTAAGCGGAGTTATTTGTGCTGCCATATCAATGGCCAACTTTTCAACCGCAGCGCTCCTTTTTCTCACGGTCATGATCCTGATGTTCATCGGCCGGGTTCCCATCAAATTCTTGTTGGCAACCATAGGCGCCGGGGTCCTTGCAGTGGTCATGATTTACATGCTGGCATCGGTGGTCGATATTGGTCGTTTTAATACCGTCAGGGGACGTATCGACCGCTTCATCAAAGGCGATCCCAATTCCGAAATAGGCATGACGCAGTCCGATTTTGCCGAGATGGCCATATTCAGGGGAGGGCAGCTGGGAACAGGTCCTGGTGGCAGTGAAGTTCGCAACCATATGGCTGCTGCCTATAACGACTTCATTTTTGCCATTCTGGTGGAAGAGTACGGTTGGATCAGTTTCATGGTCATTCTGGCATACTTGATATTCGCCAGCAGGGCCGGCGTCATCATTCGCCAGAGTCACCGTTCATTTCCGGCCTTTATGGTCGCAGGCTTGTCGTCCCTTTTTGTGCTGCAGGCAATGATCAATATGGGTGTTTCCACAGGAATTCTGCCGGTAACCGGTCAAACCCTGCCCTGGGTGAGTATGGGTGGAACATCTACCTTGTTTACCGCCTTGTCGCTGGGTTGCATATTGCGGGCCAGCTATCAGAATAAACTGGAAAATTCCAGTGTACAAAAGAAAAAAGTTGAAGATGAAAGCGATGTTCCTGAAGAAGACCAAGCCTTTGCCGAAGTGGGAGCAATCAATTAATTGAACTGAATAAACTGAATGTAATACCTTCTTATGAACTCATGAACTTAGGCACTACATTCAATGACTTAATGACTAATGACTATTGACTATTGACTCAATCCTTAAATGACACTAAAACTAAAAATACTCATCAGTGGAGGCGGAACCGGCGGACATATTTTCCCGGCGCTATCCATTGCCAATGAAATCAGGGATCGCTTGCCCGATACCAAATTCCTTTTTGTGGGTGCCGAAGGCCGCATGGAAATGGAACGGGTTCCGGCAGCAGGGTATCCCATCATTGGATTACCAATTATAGGATTCCCGCGCAAGCCAGGGATTAATACATTCAAATTTTTTGTGAATCTGGCTCGAAGTATGCGAAGTGCGCGTCGGGTGGTTAAGCAATTCAAACCCGATGTTGTGGTAGGTGTAGGCGGTTATGCCAGCGGACCGGTTTTAAGAGTAGCAAGCAGTTTTAAAGTTCCAACCCTGATTCAGGAGCAAAATTCCTATGCCGGTATCACCAATCGGATGCTGGCCCGGAAAGTGAACAAGATCTGCGTGGCTTACGATCGGATGGAGAGATATTTCCCCGCTGATAAAATCGTCTATACCGGGAATCCTGTGAGGAAAGAACTATTGCTTGGAAAGGAAAAGATCGAAGAAGCCAAGGCATTTTATCAGCTCGATCCTGACAAAAAAGTCCTCCTGGTTGTAGGTGGCAGTCTGGGGGCACGCACGCTGAACAACAGCATGCTGAAAGCCCTGGATCAGTTGCAGCAAGCCAATATTGAAGTACTGTGGCAAACCGGTAAGTATTACTATCAATCGGTGCTTGATGCTACCCATCAGCTACCCTTGCAACACGTTCATATACATGAATTCCTGACCCGCATGGATTTAGCTTATGCTGCGGCCGATCTCGTTATTTCACGGGCCGGAGCAGGAACGATCTCTGAGTTGTCATTGATGGGAAAAGCCACCATCCTGGTTCCGTCGCCCAATGTGGCCGAAGACCATCAGACAAAAAATGCCCGTGCCCTGTCCGATCAGGATGCTGCCGTGCTGATTGCCGATCATGCCTGCCATGAGCAGCTGATCCCCGAAGCCATCCGCCTGCTGCAGCTTCCCAATGAATTGAAGAAACTTGAACAAAACATTCAAAAACTGGCACGCCCGAATGCTGCCGGTGATATAGCAAGCCTGGTGATTGAGCTGGCTGGTAAGTATAAAAAATGAAAGATTTTCACAACATACCCAATCTGTACTTCCTCGGAATCGGGGGAATCGGGATGAGCGCCCTGGCCCGCTATGCTAAAGCCATGGGTAAAACCGTTGGCGGCTACGACCTAACGCCAACGCCTCTGACCCGCGAACTGGAGCAGGAGGGAATGGCTGTGCACTATCACGAAGAAATCAATCAATTTTCAAGCATATTTCTCAAGGAGAACACCCTTGTGGTTTTGACCCCGGCTGTTCCCGCATCCAATGCCGAGTTCAGTTATCTGAAAGCAAATGGCTATCAAATTGTAAAGCGAAGTGAGTTACTGGGATTCCTGACCAAGGGCAAAGTGTGCATCGCCGTTGCAGGAACCCATGGTAAAACGTCGGTTTCAACCATGATTACCCTTTTGATTAAGGAAAGCGGCATGGATGTGGGAGCATTTTTGGGGGGAATCTCGCGCAATTTCAACTCTAACCTGGTATTACCAAAATCGCCCGAAAGTCCCGTTGTGACCGAGGCCGATGAGTTTGACCGTTCCTTCCTGCAGCTGGAACCCGACATCGCCGTGATCACTTCGGTCGATGCCGATCACCTCGATATTTATGGTACTCACTCACAGGTGTTGGACGCTTTTGGATTGTTCGCCGCCAAAATTAAACCCGGCGGAACCTTACTGTACAAAAAGGGCATCGATCTCCAAGCCTGTCTTGGTGCAGACGTCAAAGCATATTCCTATGGAATTGAAACCGAGGCTGACTTTATTGCACAGAATGTCCGCATTGAACAGGGGGCCTTTCATTTCGATATGAAAACCCCGTGGGAGACCATTCCGAACATCCGTATGGAATATCCCGGACGTGTGAATCTCGAAAACATGCTGGCAGCAGCTGCTGTAGCCTGTTTGTCGGGCATTGGAGCCGAAGCCATCCGAAAAGCTGTGCCGCTGTACAAAGGAGTTGTCCGCCGCTTCGACATCCGTTTTAAAAACAACGAGCTGCTTTACATCGACGACTATGCGCATCATCCCTCAGAGCTCGAGGCCACCATCAAATCGGTGAAAGAACTGTACGCCGGTCAAAAGGTACTGGGGATTTTCCAGCCCCACCTATTTTCGCGGACCAGTGATTTTTACCGTGAATTTGCCTCCAGCCTCGATTTACTCGACGAAGCCATCCTGCTCGATATTTATCCGGCCAGGGAATTGCCTCTTCCGGGGATCACATCGGAGCTCATTCTGCAAAACATGAAACTGGAAGCCAAAGCGCTGGTAAGCATGGATGCATTGTTGGAAGTACTGAAAAACAGGAATTTCGATGTGTTGCTTACCATGGGGGCCGGGAATATTGATCAGATGGTGGAGCCGATTACGAATTTTTTGAAACAAAAATACTTGAACAATGAACCGTAAAATGATTTTCAAAATTTCAGGTTTGTTGTTGATACTGGCAACAATTACCGTGAGTTTGTCCTTCACTTCGTCTGAAAGGAAGCAGCTACTTTGTCAGGATCTTTCGGTTTTTATCGAAGAAGAACATCATTTTATTGCACCCGAAAGTGTTGAACGTTTGGTGAACCGGAAATTCAACAAATTGAAAGGTACCCGTCTCGATACCCTCAATACCGAAGTGATTGAGCGCGAAATTGAGAAACTGGCCTGGGTGAAAAATGCTGAAGTTTTTAAAGGTTACAGCCGTACCGACAGCACATATTTACATGGCGGGCTACGGGTACACATTGAGCAGGAAATTCCTATTTTAAGAGTTGTTGATGGCGAAAATGGTTTTTATGTAAACGAAAATGGAAAGCATATGCCTTTTTCGTCCACACACTCGGTGAATGTTCCAGTGGTCACCGGGCAAACTTCGGGGACTTACATTAACGAAGATCTGATCAATTTTGTCCGTTTCATCAACGAAGACAAATTTTGGAAAGCCTACATCCAGCAAATCCACATTCGTGAAAATAACGAATATGTACTGGTTCCCAGGGTGGGTGATCAACTGATTGTGTTTGGCAAGCCCGAAAAACTGGAGTTGAGGTTCCGGAACCTCGAAGCACTTTTAAAGAAGGGATTTAGCAGCGAAAGCTGGTCGAAATATAGCGTTATAACATTAAAATATGATAATCAGGTTGTTTGTACCCTACGATAACCTGAACATATTCACTTTGATAAAGTTACCCCTATGAGTGAGCGAAACATAGTTGCAGCAGTTGATATCGGGACAAATACCGTAGTTTGTCTGATTGGAGAATTGAACAAAGAAAACAAGATCCAGATTCTGGGACATTCCATGGTGACCTCGGCTGGAATCAGGCGTGGCATGATTTTCAACATTGAAGAGTGTGTCGAAGCCATCAGGCACGCTTATGAAAAGGCTTCGGCCAGGCTCGATATTGACATCCGAAAAATTTATGTGAACATGGCCGGTCAACAACTCCGCACCATTGAGCGTAAACTGCATAAACCCATCGGCCTGGGAAAAATCATCACCAAACTCGACATTAAAATGTTGCACGAAGAGGCCAGGGCTGTTGAACTGAACGAAGGTGAAAAAGTTTATCATGTCATCAATCAGTCGTTTAACGTTGATGGTGAAAGTGGTATTCAAAATCCCATTGGAATTGCCGGGGAAGACCTGATGGCCGAATACCGGCTCATTATTGGGCCATCGGTGTATGAGGACAAGCTGAGAACCAGTCTGGCCAAAGCTGGTTTCGAAATGGTTAAATGTGTGGTCAATCCGGTGGCTGCCTCTGAGGCAGTCCTTTCCGATGACGAAAAAGAAGCCGGCGTGGTTTTGGTCGATCTGGGCGGGGGCACCACCTCCATTGCCATTTATCACGACAGTGTACTGCGTTTCCTGAGTATCGTTCCTTTCGGTGGCAACGTGGTGACCAACGATATCAAAGAGGGTTACACCTTATTACTGCGTCAGGCCGAAGCCTTGAAAGTGCAGTTTGGTGCTGCCATGGGTGAACATGCTCCCGAAAACAAAGTGGTGACCATACCCGGAATCAACGGATGGGAACCGAAAGAAATCTCCTTTAAAAGCCTGGCTTACATTATTCAGGCCCGAATGGAAGAGATCATTGAAAGTGTGTATTATCAAATTGAACGAAGCGGTTATGCCAATCGTTTGGGAGCTGGCATTGTCGTAACAGGCGGTGGCGCAAAACTCGAAGGGCTGAGGCACCTGGTGCTATTCAAAACGGGACTCGACGTGCGTGTGGGAAAAGCCATCAATGGGATACCAACAAAAGAAGATAAAGCCATCGATACCCCACAGTATGCTACAGCTTTTGGCTTACTCAAAATGGCGGTGAAGAACCCCGATGCACTGAACGAAGAAATTTACATGAACCATAAGAAGAAAAAGGAGCGCTCCGGCAGTAATTTGGGAGAAAACTTTATAAAGAAATTATCCCTGTTTTTCAATGAAGAGCAGGACGCTGAATTTTAAAAATGAAAAATCATGCGGGACGATTTATTGAATTTCAATTGTGAACCCAACAGCTCAGCCCTCATCAAGGTAATTGGTGTAGGCGGAGGTGGAAGCAACGCGGTCAATTACATGTACCGTAAAGGCATCAAAGATGTGGGTTTTGTGGTGTGCAATACCGATGCACAGGCACTCGAAAATAGTCCGGTTCCTTTGACCGTCCAGTTGGGCGAATCGATAACCGGCGGACGTGGTGCCGGCAACATGCCCGAACTGGGTGAACAGTCAGCCGAAGAAAGCCTCGAACTCTTGCGCAACATGTTGGAGAACAACACCCGCATGGCCTTTATCACCGCTGGTATGGGTGGAGGAACCGGTACAGGAGCAGCTCCGGTCATTGCCCGTTTGTGCCGCCAACTCGATATCCTTACCATTGCCGTGGTAACCGTCCCTTCGAGGGCCGAAGGGCATAAACGCTACAACCAGGCAC
Source organism: Prolixibacteraceae bacterium (assembly GCA_016938055.1). Lineage (GTDB taxonomy): Bacteria > Bacteroidota > Bacteroidia > Bacteroidales > Prolixibacteraceae > Roseimarinus. Next base: position 6,078 of record JAFGVJ010000198.1, on the reverse strand, counting down.
TCGATGGCATTGAAAAAATCAAGGAACATGTCGATAGTCTGCTGGTGATCAACAATGAAAAGATTCGTGAGATTTATGGGAACCTGCCCGCATCGCAAGCCTTTGCCAAAGCCGACGAGATACTGGCCACCGCTGTGAAAGGCATTGCCGAAATCATTACCCTGCACGGAAACATCAACATTGACTTTGCCGATGTGAATACCGTGATGACCGGAAGCAAGGTATTCATTATGGGAACAGGCTTTGCCGAAGGTGAGGGAAGGGCACTCAGTGCTGTAGAGGCTGCACTGGATTCGCCCCTGCTCGATAGCAACGATATCAACGGTACCAGCGAAATATTGCTGAACATTACTTCGGGAATCGAGGAAATTACCATTGGCGAAATTGGTGAAATTATCGAATGCCTTCAGAAAAAAGCCGGGCAAAATGCCAACATCATCTGGGGTAACGGTCACGATTTGAACATCGGAAATCAAATCAGTGTTACCATCATTGCTACTGGCTTCAAAACCAATCCGTCGGCCATTATGCAAAAGATGGAAAAAAAAGCTACCAGTTTTGTACCCCTTGAATCCAACCCCGAAGGCTTGTTCATTCCCGATGATGCCGATCTGCCTGACGAAGAATCAGAAACGGCAGCACGTATTCCGGAAGCACCCGGTAAACGTACTTCCGAACCAATTAAAAAACCATTGCGCAACAAAGAATCAAAACAAAAAGCCAACAATAACAGTTGGATAAAACGTCAGCTCGACCTCTTTTTCGAGGAAAAGAGTACTGAACTGGATTAACGCTTAAAACAAACAACATGGAAAACGATATTTTAACCAGTTTCGATATGCCACTAAACGAAGGGGCCATTATAAAAGTGATAGGTGTTGGTGGTGGCGGTAGTAACGCGGTCAACCACATGTGCCGTAAAGGGATCAAAGATGTCGATTTTGTGGTTTGCAATACCGACGCCCAGGCCTTATCCAACAGTCCGGTCATGAACAGGGTACAACTGGGTTCATCACTCACCGAAGGACGTGGTGCCGGTAACAAGCCCGAAGTTGGCCGTAAAGCTGCCCAGGAGAACATCGAGGATGTGAAAAGGGCCATTGGCGAAGAAACCAAGATGGTATTCATCACTGCCGGAATGGGCGGTGGAACAGGAACCGGAGCCGGACCAGTCATTGCTGAAGCCTGCAGGCAGCTCAATCTGCTCACGGTGGGAATTGTGACCCTTCCCTTTCGCAACGAAGGCCGCCGGCGCATTCAACAGGCCATTGAAGGCATTCAGGAAATGGAACAGCATGTTGACTCCCTGCTGGTGATCAACAACGAAAAAATCAGAGAGATGTACGGCGATTTCAAAATCTCCGAAGCCTTTGCCAAGGCTGACGACGTGTTGGCCACAGCCGCCAAGGGAATTGCCGAAATCATCACCGTGCATGGATACATCAATGTTGACTTTGCCGATGTGGAAACGGTAATGCGTCAAAGTGGAGTTGCCATCATGGGATCGGCCAGGGGAAATGGCGATAACCGCGCCATCGATGCCATCGAAGAAGCGCTGAACTCACCCTTGTTGAACAACAACAACATCAAGGGCGCACGCAACATTCTGTTGAATGTCACTTCGGGGAATTACGAAATAACCATGGATGAAATTGGTCAAATAACCGACTTCGTGCAGGCCCGTGCCGGTTACGATGCCGACCTCATCTGGGGAAATGGTCAGGACGAAACCCTGGGAGACGATATTTGTGTTACCATTGTGGCTACCGGGTTCAGTACCAGTTCTATTCCCGAAGTGTTGGCCAGTAAAAAGGTAGAGAAAACCTATCACACACTCAACGATGGGGTAAGCGGTGATGGCAATTCAGGCCGTCGCAAATCAGCCTATTCCGAGCCGGTGGCGAAACAGGAGTCCTTGCATTTTGAATCCACACGCCCGAAAGATGATTTTGAAAGCCTTTATGGTAGCAATCAGCCTAAAAACAGTAAGACCGGTGAGGAGGAGAAAGCACGCGAAGTGGAATTCAATGTCGATTTTGCCGGATCGGACGAAAATGAAATTGAAAATATCGAAAATGTTCCGGCTTACAAACGTCGTCGCCTGAAGATCAATCTGGGCAGGAAAGAAGAAAAAAAGGTATCCCGTTTTTCGCTTTCAACCGACGAGAAGAATGAAATATTTATCAGTGAGAACAATAGCTATTTACACGATAATGTAGACTAGCACCTTAATTTGTTTGTGGAGAGGCTGTTTGAATGAAATGAATGGCTGTAGTCTTTAGACGATAGATTGAATAGATTGAATAGATTGAATAGATTGATAAGTTTGATGAGATTGTAAGGAATAAATTCAACAGGTAAAAAAAATATATCATGACACTGTTTGAGCAAATTAACGAAGGAATAAAAGAAGCGATGAAGGCCCGGGACAAGGTTCGGCTGGAAGCTTTGAGGGGCATCAAAAAAGTGATGCTCGAAGTCAGGAGTACTACTGGTGCGGGAGGTGAAATCAGCGATGCCGAGTCGCTCAAAATTATTGCCAAACTGGCCAAACAGGGGAAAGATTCAGCCGCCATTTACCAAAGTCAGCAACGCCCCGATCTGGCGGATATCGAATTGGCTCAGGTGGAAGTATTCGAATCATTCCTGCCCAAAATGCTCAGCGATTTGGAGCTGGAGCAGGCAGTTAAAGCCATTATTGAAAAAACAGGTGCCTCGGGCATGAAAGATATGGGTAAAGTGATGGGCATTGCCACCAATGAATTGGCCGGAAAGGCCGAAGGCAGTGCTATCTCTGTAAAAGTACGTTCACTGTTGCAATAAAAGTTTCTTGAAACTTTTTGGGTAAGCGCCTTCCCGTTCACGGAGGCGCTTTACTTTTTTCTTAGCGCTGATTGTTTTTTTCTTGATTCCCAGCATCCTGAACAAACACTTCCCCTAACATGACCTCCAACATGACCCCCAGTATGACCTCTTAACAGCCCATTTCAATTCGCTTCACCCAATTGCCCTATTGTTTCTTGAGTACAAAATTTCCCGGTGCTTTCATTACCGCTGTTCCAGTGGCAGGGTAAAAAAGAAGGTTGATCCATTGTTCAACACGGATTCTACCCAAATTTTTCCACCCATTTGTATGACCAGGTTTTTGCATATTGCCAAACCAATTCCTGTGCCCCGATACAGTTTTGATTTGTTTTTATCGCTTTTGTAAAAGTGCTTGAAAATGTTTTCAATTTCAATGGGATCAATGCCAATCCCTTCGTCTTTCACATAGAATTGAACTTCGGTTTCATACACTTCGTAGCCAAACCTGATGCTTCCCTGTTCGGAGTATTTGAAGGCATTGCTCAACAAATTCACCATGATTTGCCTGAAACGATGAGCATCGTTGGTGAGCGTTAAGCTTTGCGGGTCGTTGATGTTGTCGTATTCAAAAGCAAAATGCTGCTTGTTTTCCATCACATAAAACTGGTATATTTCGTTGAGGATTTTACCGGCATCGAAGGTGGTAGGGTGAAGAATCAGTTGGCGTGCTTCAATCAATGATATATCAATAATATCATTGATCAGCATGTTCAGGTTGTTGCCGTTGGTTTTTACCTGCTGAATGTATTTTTCTCTTTTATCTTCCGATAAACCTACATCGGTTAGCATGGATGAGAAACCAATGATGGCATTCATGGGGGTACGGATTTCGTGGCTCATATTGGCCAAAAAGGCTGATTTCAGGCGGTTCGATTCTTCTGCTTTGATACGGGCATCTTCCAGCTCGCTGGTGCGTTCGGCCACCAGTTTTTCCAAGTGGTTTTGATGCTTTTCGAGTTCTACATTCTGCTCACTGATTTTGTCGTTTTTCTCTTCCAGTAAATGGTTCAAACGGGTGAGTTCCAGGGTTCTTTTGTTGACCCTTGCTTCCAGTTCAAGGTTGGTTCTGCTTAAAGAAATAAAACGAATGGCAATGATGGACAAGCTGATCAAAAATACTACCACCAGAAAGAAGAATTTGAACAGGAAGGACTGCCACCAGGCTGGATGAATCACGATGGTGATACTGGCAGGTGTTTCGGCCCAAACACCATCGTTGTTCGATCCGGTAACCAGAAAGCGGTAGGTTCCTTCCGGAATGTTGGTATAGGTAGCTGTGGTGGAATTCCCTGCATTGACCCATTCGGTATCGTAGCCTTCCAGTTTGTATTGAAACTGATTTTCTTCCGGATTTAGATAATTGAGGGCTGCAAAACCTATGATGAAATTGGTATTGGGGTATTTTAAGTCAATTTTTTCGGCATAATTCAGGTTGGCTGTATAAGGCTCGTATTTGGTATAGGCGTTCGGACTTGCATACTGGACCAGTAAATTGGTAAAAGCAATTTGAGGTTGTACGGTATTCATCCTGATACTATCGGGGTGGAACCAGGTATAGCCATTGAGCGATCCGAAATAAAAGTAGCCTTGGTTGTTTTTCATGGCTGCCTTGCTTTTGAAATTATTCGATAGCAAACCGTCAGACATGGTGAAGGTGGTCAATTCAGGTTGTTCCGGTGCATAGATGCCATTAGTGAAACGGCACAGGCCGTTATTGGTACTCAACCACAGATTGCCGTGATTGTCTTCAAGAATGGCCTGGATGGTATTGTCGGGAAGACCGTTGTTTGAGGTGTAAACCCTTGAAATTCGGCCATTGCTGTCCAGTAATTCCAATCCGGCATTGGTGGCGAGCCAGAGATTGTGTTGGCTGTCCTCGAACAATGCCGTGATGGTTCCCGGCTGGTGTTTTTCGTCAACCACCCGCGTGATGTGTTCAAACGTATGGTCCGCTTCGTTGAAACGATCAATGGCACTGTATAACGAAATATAAAGCTCCCCTTTACTGGTCAGCAGCAAGTCGTTCATACTACGGCCGGCCAGGGTGCTTGGATCAGCCGGATCTTTTTTGAAGATGGTAAAGGTTTCACTTTGGGGATCAAAAAGGTTCAGGCCTCCCGAAATTGTTCCAACCCAAAGTCTGTGTTGGTGATCCTCGGTGATGACCGAAACATTTCCGCTGCCAATTGAACCGGGTTTGCTGCCTGGCAAATATCTGTGAAAGGTGTTGTTGGCATAGTTAAACCGATGTAAGCCACCCGACCAGGTACCCACCCATAATCGTCCCCGGCTGTCCTTGTAGATGGAAAGCACCGGGTTCGAAGCCAGTGAACCCTGATTGCCGGGTTGGTGATGAAAATGCTCAAACTTTCCCGTGCTTTTGTTCAGCCGGTCGAGGCCCCCTTCTGTGCCAATCCACAGAAATTCTTCTTCTTCAAAAAAACAATTCACCAGGTTGTTATAGATCGATCGTTCCTTGTTGTATTGTTCCGTTACATGATGGAATGCTTTGGCCCTGGGGCTAAAATAATTGATGCCATTGCCAAAGGTACCTATCCACAAATCGCCACATTGATCTTCAAAAAAACGATACACCGAATTGTCACTCAGAGAATGTTGGTCCAAGGGATCATTTTTAAAAGTCGAATAGCGGGGCTTATCAGTTTGAAAATTTTTAAGTTCAATCAGGTCGATTCCTGACTCATCGGAATGCGCTACCCACAATCGATTGTCTTTGTCGGCATATACATCGCTGATAGCACCATCCAAAATGTGTTCAGCATGAAAGCCTTTTGGGGTGTTGTGTATCATTTTTAGCCCGTTATGAGCAGTGCCGACCCATATTTGCTGGTGCCGGTCCTCATTGATACAAAGAATGTCCTCGCTGATGTTCAATTGTGTATCATCGATCTGCTCAAAATCATGCCGGGACTTGTTGTATCGGTTTAAGCCTTTTTTGGTTCCAATCCAAAGGTTCGTGTTTGCATCGATGAAAAGTGTGTTGATGTAATTGTTGCTAAGGGGATTGGGCTGCTTGCTTATTGTACTGAACCGATTCAATGTTTGGTTTAGCGGATGAAAGGAATACAAGCCATCGTTGGTTCCAAACCAGTAGGAATTCTGATGGTCTTTCACCATGCAAAGAACCGGATGGGGTGGAAGCAAGGTATCCATCACCATCGTTTCGTTGATCATGTTAAAACTGAAAAGTCC
>JAFGVJ010000197.1 GCA_016938055.1 Prolixibacteraceae bacterium | reverse complement strand
TCGAATAACAACTTTATGGCCAATGCCATCGCCATCAATAATGTGTCGCCAATCGTACAAGTTGAAGCAAGCGGTAATTATTTCGAAGCCGCGGCCGATGAAAAAGTCACGGGAGCCGTAAGCCTGGTGAATAAGCTTTCAGAGAAAGTAAGTCTGGTTTGTGATTATCCGCCCGACACCCTTCTTATTCCCAGTGGCAGCGCCGATTCGGTGGCTTTGCATGTGCAAAATTTCGATTTGCTCACCGACAGTGTTTTGGTTACCATCAGTGATGAGCGCGGCTGGGTGAGTGGCGCACTTTTTCAAACGGGTGCCTTAAGTAACAACACCGGCGCCATTTTTTATACGCCCATTTATGCCAATCCCAACAAACTCAAAAGTGCTTCAGCCCAAACTTCTGAAATGATCAAGGCCACTGTTGTTTCGGCCCATACAGGGAAAAGTGTGAGTGATTCCATCATCCTGAGTATTTACAACCAGGAACTGGGGACGATGACCATAAGCCCCGAGATGAAAACCATCATGGCCGGCGACAGCCTTCAATTCAGCATCAGGGCATTTGACCAATACGGGATGGACATGAATGTGAATGTACAGTGGTCAACTGATAAGGGTACAATTTTGGACAATGGCTGGTTGTTTACCGATGAAAATGACGAAGGCGCCGCAGTGCTTACCGCCACCCATGGTGAAACCGGGATGCAGGTTTCAGCTCAACTTTGGATCACCGGTGTTCAACCGGTCCTGACTACGCTTGAAATCGATCCCGACACGCTTACTTTAACCCCCTTGTCAGTTGCCCGGTTTAGTTTTTCGGGCTTTGATCAGTTTGGTTTTCCATATGATTTTGACCCTGTTTGGATGGCCTCGGCCGGAACAATTGACCGCAATGGATTTTATACCGCACCCGATTCTACCGGCACCTACTTGGTGGAAATCGCCAATTTGAGCAATGATATTGTAGCTACTGCCCTTGTTGAAGTTTACTGTCAGGAAAACCTTAGCGAGCAACATGTTATTTGTGGCAACGACAGTTTGTTCTTGCATTCACAATGGATTAAAAGCGCAGGGATTTTTTACGATACCGTTCAAGTTGCCGGTGCTTGTGAGCAGATAATTACCATTGAGGTGATTCATGCCGATGATCCTGAAGTTGCACTCGTCCTGAGCAAAAACACGTTCAAAACAAGCGATGCACCCTTCACACTAACGGGAGGAATCCCCCCTGGAGGTGTATACACTGTGGATGATGAAGAACTTACTGTATTGGATCCTTCACTGTTTGAACCCGGATCGTACCAGTTGCACTATCGTTATGAAAATAGTGATGGCTGTGCTGCCACGGCCACCGCCACTTTTACTGTCGAACTCGATGTAAATGTTCCTGAGCTGATTGACGAGTTCATGGTCAATATCTATCCAAATCCGAATAAGGGCATATTCACGCTTATTATTCGATCGGATCAATACGAAACCGGAGTATATCAGCTCTCGGTCAGCACTTTGTCGGGACAGGAAATATGGAGTAGCCTGAAAATAATCCAAAAAGGTGTTCGCGAACAAGTTGAGTTAAATGACGTACCGGCAGGCCTTTATTTTTTAACAATCCAAAACAATGATCAAAAAATTGTGAAGAAATTAATGATCTCCAAATAAGTAAAATTGAAGAATCTGTTAAAAGCAGCAGTTCCAATTTTCTTTACAGTTACGTACCTGAGTATTTTTTTCTTACCTTAAAGGGTGATTGACAAAATAGTAAGTAGTTGTGAGATACTCACTGAGTGGAACAAAAGGTACTTTATAAGAGACTTTGTACTTCATTCCTTTATGCGCATAGTTACAACAATGGTTTTGTTGTTTTTTAAAACATAAACACATGAAAACAACGCTTTTAATCCTGGCATTATTCATCGTTTTTTTCAGCTCCTTTGCTCGGGCAGAGAGGATGACGTTTAAAAATTTAACGCCCGAGATGGGCTTGTCTCATGGAGACGTCAATTGTTTTTATCAGGACCATGAAGGATTTATGTGGATTGGTACCGTTGATGGCTTAAACAAATACGATGGCGTGTCATTTACAGTATACAAGTACGATCAGAAAGACACAAACTCTTTGCCCAATAGTTGTATCATTGGTATTTATGAAGATACAAAAAACAACCTCTGGATAGGTACTGCTACAACGGACGGTTTGTGCCGATACAAGCGCGAAACCGATAGTTTTGAAAGGATCCGCTATACCGATGGGCAGAACAGAAAAGTTGAAAATATTGTAACAACCTTGTTCGAAGACAACTCCGGCAAACTTTGGATGTGCACCAGTAACGGCGTATATTGGTTCGATACAGAAAATAACATAACCCATCCCTGCTTTACCGATGTTTTTGGGATGGAAATATTGGTCAATTTTAATGAAATACACCAGGATAAACATGGGGTGCTGTGGTTTATTTCTGAAGACCAAACTTATGGCGGAATTATCAAATACAACCCGGCAACAAACGAAACCGAGCGTTACAATACCCAACACCCAATTTTCAAACTACAAGAAAATGCAGTCTACAGCTTTTTGATCGATAAACAGGACAATATTTGGATTGGAGGCTATTCAAGCGGCTTGTCAATGATAAACCAGCAAACAAAAAAGATTACGAATTTTCGAAAAGAACTTAGTACGAACCTTTCATTCAACAATCAATACTTCCCAACATTGGCGCAAACTGACGATGGTATAATCCTGATTGGCACCGAGGATGGCTTGAGTGTTTTCGATCCTGATAAAAAACAAATAATTGGTCATTATACCGCCAACGGATCAAATGTGTCGATATTGAGCAATTCAATCAAAAGTATTTTCATTGGTGATGATGGGATTGTGTGGCTTGGGTGCTGGGCCGGAGGTGTAAGTGTTTATGATAAGCGACTTGAAAAGTTTACCCTATACAGGAACGATGAACAAACAGGCTATACCTTTAATGCAGTCACCGATTTTGCCGAAGATTTGAGCGGGAATATTTGGGTTGCAAGCGATGGGAAAGGGATTACCTGGTTTAACCCCATTGAAAAGAAGTTTGTAAGGTACCAAAGCAATAGCAGCGATCCATTCACTTTAACCAACGACAAAGTATTGGCAGTTGAAACCGACAGTCAAGACGGTTTATGGGCAGGGATGTGGCAAGGTGGGCTTAACTACTTTCAAATAGAGGGTAACAAGCTCATTTTAAAAAAGAAATATCCTTTTGTTGACGAAACCGACCCAAAAAGCAATTCGGTATTCAGAATTTACAGAAACAAGGCCGGAGAAATTTGGGTGGGTAATTTCGAAACCGGGGCTTACCTTTTCGATCCTAAAACAGAACGGTTTAAGTTGATGTTCTCATTGAAAGATATTGCCGGAGAGTTAAAGGCAAACAGCGCAATTGTCGACATTCTATCTGATTCTTATGGCAATGTTTGGCTTGCCACCTTAGGCAGGGGATTGATTCGCTTAAACCCGGAAAACGGAAAATATGAACATTTTACCCATGATGATAACGACAGTACAAGTATTAGCAGTAATGGGATCAATGTCCTTTTTGAAGATAGTGAAAAGCGTTTATGGGTTGGGTCATCAGGACTAAGCCTTTTTAACCGGGAAACCAATAGATTCACACATTATACGACCGATCAGGGTTTGCCCGATAATACGGTTGTGGGAATATTGGAAGACAACCAGCACAACCTATGGATTAGCACCAACAACGGTATCTCGAAAGCAACTGTGACGCCAGGGAAAGATAAAGTAGTGCTTACCTTTAGGAATTTTTCGACCATCGATGGCTTACAGGATAAAATTTTTAACAAATGGGCCTTTTCGAAAAGCAGAAACTGTGAAATGTATTTTGGGGGCAACAGGGGTTTCAACGTTTTCTGCCCCGACAGTATAAAAGACAATCCTTATTTACCACCAGTACACATCACCGACTTTTTGTTGTTTAATAAACCGGTAACCATAGGTGCAAAGGATTCACCTCTGCAAAAACAGATTTCACAAACTCAGGAGATCGTGTTAAAACACGCACAATCAATGTTCACTTTCAGGTTTGTTGCCTTGAATTATATCTTCAGTGAAAAAAATCAATATGCCTATAAAATGGAAGGTTTTGATAAAGACTGGAATTATGTTGGCAACAGAAGGGAGGCAACCTATACCAATCTCGATCCGGGTGAATATACTTTTCGGGTAAAAGCATCGAACAACGATGGTGTTTGGAACGAAAAAGGGACCTCTATGAAAATTGTTATCCTGCCACCCTGGTGGTTAACATGGTGGTTCAAATCAATAGCAGGAGTTTTAATTTTGGGCTGCATTCTTGGGTTCTATTTTTATAGGGTTGGCACCTTGAAAAAGCAAAAAAAACAACTTGAAGAATTGGTAGAACTGAGAACTCTTGAGATTCAGGAAAAGAATGATGAGCTTCTTCAACACAGCGAGGAATTGAGCCAAATGAACACGGTTCTGATCGAAAATCAGCAGCGAATCGAAAAACAAGATATTGCATTGCAGGAAGCAAACGAAGCAAAAGATAAGTTCTTTTCAATTATTGCCCATGATTTACGTAGTCCCTTCAATAGTTTTTTGGGCTTAACTCAATTATTGGCTGAAAACCTATCGCGTTTTACAATGGACGAGCTACAGGAGCTTTCAATGGACATGAAAAAATCAGCTACCAATTTGCTCCGCTTGCTCGAAAACCTGCTGCAATGGGCAAGGTTTCAGCAAGGGTCAATACCCTTTAACCCCGAACCGTTGAACCTCTTACAACAAGTTGAAGTATGCATTGCAATGGTGATAGGACAGGCAAATAACAAAAAAATTGAATTGAGTTATCACATACCAGACTCATTAATCGTATACGCCGATAGCAATATTCTCCAAACAACCATCAGGAACATGATTACCAACGCGATAAAATTTACTCCAAGGGGCGGAAAAATTCACCTTTCGGCAAAACCTGTCAACGAAAGTTTTCTTGAAATATCAATTCAAGATACTGGTGTTGGAATGACCAAGGAAATGGTCAATAATTTATTCCGGCTCGATGTGAAAACAAATAGGGAAGGTACCGATGGTGAACCCAGTACCGGGCTGGGATTGTTGCTTTGTAAAGAATTTATTGAAAAGCATGGTGGGAAAATTTGGGTCGAAAGTGAATTGGGCAAAGGAACAATTTTCACTTTTTCCATTCCACTAACAAAACCTAAGGCATAAATAAAATCCCAGAATGTATGTGTGGGGCTCTGGCAACCAACGTTGAATAAATCCATTCCAGGCTAAAACAAATAATCGATTTATCGGTATTAAAGGTAATGTATCTAAGGCCCAGGGGCTTATGTTTTACATTTTTGTTCCAAGTCGTCACATTTCTTTTGAACGCTAGTGCCTGTTTGTTGAGAAAAATACCCGGTTTGTTGATTTGATTTTCATCCCCGGTGCTGTTGCGATAAGTTTGAATGAACATTAAAAACACACAGCGATGAAAACAACAACAAAATCAACACTGAAAATGGCAAGCATCATTTTACTGCTAATTTCTATGGTGCTACTCCACAGCTGCACACTGGAAATGTACGAAAACGCAAAAAAAATTGTAGAAAAACAAATTGAGGATGCCAACAAGCTAGCTTCAGATTCACTGACGTATAAAATTGTGGGCACAAATCAAACAAGTTTCTACAACAATGCCACTGAAATGAATGCGCCACAATGCGGCGAAGCATTTTTTGGACAGGATGCCAGTTATGCAAAAAATTCACCCCATTATACCGATAATGGCGACGGTACAATTACCGATAACATGACCGGTTTAATGTGGCAACAAGATCCGGGAAAAAAGCTTACTTATGAAGAAGCGGTTGCCGGGGCAGCTCAATGCAAAACCGCCGGATACAACGATTGGAGATTACCCGGCATTAAAGAACTGTACTCCCTCATCATTTTCAGCGGGAAAGATCCAAGCGGCTACAATGGAACATCCACCTCAGGTTTAGTACCCTTTATCGATACCAACTATTTTGTATTTCAATATGGAAAAGCGGAAGATGGAGACCGGATCATCGACTCGCAATATGCAAGCGCATCTCTTTATGTTGGCGACTCGGAATTTGGTGGAGGCAACTTGATGTTTGGTGTTAACTTTGCCGATGGCCGCATAAAAGGGTACCCGACAGGTGCAATGCCCGGACAATCGCAAGGCAAGTTATTCTACGTGATGTATGTGCGTGGCAACGAAAACTATGGAAAAAACAACTTTGTGGATCATGGCGATGGTACCATATCCGATCTGGCCACCGGACTCATGTGGATGAAAGCCGATAACGGCAAAGGCGTCAATTGGGAAGATGCATTGGACTATGCTGAAAACCTCGACTTCGCCGGATATTCCGACTGGCGCTTACCCAATGTTAAAGAACTGCAAAGCATTGTGGATTATAGCCGTTCACCATCGTCGAGTAACTCAGCAGCCATCGATCCTGTTTTTGAATGCACCTCCATAAGCAATGAAGGTGGTGAGGCCGATCATCCTTATTGCTGGTCGTCGACCACCCATGCCAACTGGAACAGCCAATCGGGCGCAAATGCAGCTTATGTGAGTTTCGGACGTGCCCTGGGCTACTTCAACCATGAATGGATGGACGTGCATGGCGCCGGAGCCCAACGCAGCGATCCCAAAGTTGGGGATTCAAATAGTTATCCATACGGCCACGGCCCACAGGGCGATGCCATTCGAATTGATAATTATGTAAGGTGTGTGAGGACAATACAATAACAAAAAGAATCGCAAAAAGGGAATTCAATCAATATTCATTACAAAAAATAGCCGGGTTTACCATGAAGATAAACAGCGATATTCAATACCACTTATTGAGTATGAAGTCAAAATCGATCTATTTATCCGAGGGCTGTCTCGACCTAATGAAAAATCAAAAATGCAGTTGCTTGTTTGAACTGATATTAGACTGGCAATCGCACCCAAAGATCAGAAGGCTGGATCATCAGGTTTGGAAATTAAGCAGACTATCCAACCTTCGGTACTGTGTTGCCTGTTACGATAATACGGATCAACCACAACTTGAAAAACAGGTAAACATTGATAATTTTCCGAAAGCGACCATTGAAATATTTCTAAAAGACCAGGTGGCCCTTTTACCCATAGAAATTAAAAATTCACGAATAAAACTTAATTTAGGGCTATGTTAGGCAGGTTCAGAAATCAATTGCGCAAACATCTTGAAACCGGGATATGGTTGCTTTTATGGTTGCTTGTTTTTATCAGCCCCATGTTGGTTTCGTATGCGCGTAACAACTACATCAGATGGGAACCGGTTTTTGGGCTGTGGCGCAACATGCTTCCTTATTTGATTCTTAGCCTCATCAATCACTATTTATTAGTCCCCTATTTCTTTTTCAGAAAGAAAGCTTATTACTTTATCAGTTTGGCGATTACGCTTGCACTTTTTGCCCTGGCACTGTACCAATTAGAGAAGGCAAACAATGAAAAGCACCATAAGCTGCCCCGGGAGGAATTGCGTGCACTTCCTCCCGGATCAGGCACTGATCCCGGCTTTGGGTTTTCTCCGCCACAATCACCGGGCATTCCCAGGCGAAACAACCCGCGGATGATCAATAATAACAGACCACCCCTTTTAAGCAACCTGCCCCCGTACATTACTTCGCTTATACTTGCCCTGCTCATTTTAGGTTTTGACACCGGCATGCGCGCTATTTTCCGCTGGATGAAAATTGAACGGGAAAATCTGACTCTTGAAAAGGAGAAAATCAAAAGCGAACTGGCCTTTTTACGCAACCAGGTGAGCCCGCATTTTTTCATGAATACCTTAAACAACATCCACTCACTCATCGACGTTGATACCGAAGAGGCCAAAGAAGCGCTCATCCGCCTTTCGAAAATGATGCGCCATTTGTTGTACGAATCGGAACAAAATAAAATAGCACTCAAAAAGGAAATAGATTTCATCCAAAGTTACATCGACCTGATGAAGCTTCGTTTTACCGATAAAGTAAAGATCAATTTTACGGCCAACAACTATAATCCTGAAGTAGAAATTCATCCATTGCTGTTTACCTCGTTAATTGAAAATGCCTTCAAACACGGAATAAGCTATCTTGAAGATTCTTTCATCGATATTGAGCTGACCACCAATGATGAAATGCTAATTTTCAACATTAAGAACAGTATCGCACCGCCGAAACAGGAGCAGAAGAATTCGTCGAACGCTGGTATCGGGCTGGAAAATACCCGAAAACGATTCGACCTGCTTTACAAAGAAGACTATCAAATGAACATTACTCAGGAAAACGGCATTTTTTCCATCAAAGTAAAATTACCACTATGATCATCACATGCATTGCTATCGACGATGAGCCTTTGGCGCTAAAGCAAATTCAAAGTTATGTGGACAAAACGCCTTTTTTGGAAAACATTGGAGGCTTTGATCATGCCATTAGTGCATTGCAGTTTGTACAGGAGAATAAGGTAGATCTGATGTTTGTTGACATTAATTTGCCCGATTTGAGTGGATTGGATTTTGTAAAATCGTTGAACAACCCGCCACGGATCATTTTTACAACGGCCTATAGCGAATATGCCCTTGAAGGGTTTAAGGTTGACGCTTTGGATTATCTTCTTAAACCAATAAGCTACAGCGATTTCCTGAAAGCCGCCAATAAGGCCAAAAACTGGTTCGTAGCACAAGCGTTGCAAAACCCCAACATTAAAAGTAACGATGAGTTTCTGCTGATCAAATCGGAACACAAAATTGTGCGCATTAACCTTGCCGATATTAAATACATTGAAGGAATGCGCGAATATATTCGCATTCATTTGCTTGGTCAGAAACCCATCATGACCCTCATGAGCATGAAAAAAATGGAAGAGTCGTTACCCGAAAAGCAGTTCATGCGTGTGCACCGTTCCTACCTTGTTAATCTATCAAGCATTACTACGATTGAACGTATGCGCATTGTCTTCGACGACAAAGTTTATATTCCGGTAGGCGATCAATACAAGGAAAAATTTCAGGAATATTTGGACAAGAATTTTTTGGTTTAATTAACGCATAAACAACACCCCAAAATAAATGCGCGGGCCTTTGGCAACAAAGCTTGAATAATTGATGCCCGGGTAAAATACATAATCGACTTTTCCCACCAGGTTGATGTGGTCCGATAATCGCATTTCCAGACTGAAATGGGGTGCTACTATAAAAGATGCATAGACTTTGTAGATGGCCTCATCGCTAAGGTTGTCGTGAAATTCTCCGGCTGTGACATACAAATCGTGTATTTTTCCACCACCAAAAGTGATTCCGAATATTGGTGCAATTTTATTCTCATTCATTTGGTATTCAGCCAGCAAACCACCCCAGCCCAGCTTGTATTGTCCCTCATTATCGCCATAACCATAATTCGAAACATAGCCTTCGGTACCCAGCCTGAGGTGCGCTCCGGTTCGAAAAGTAATTTTGCCCCCAATACCACTTACCATACCTTTAACAGCAGGAAAATAAAGTTGATTCTGAACAAAACCCGAGTGCAGGAACATTCCACCACGGAACATTTCCCGATGTTCCTGGGCCCTCCCCATCAAACCAATCAATATCACTATAGCAAGTAGTATACATTTCATAATTTGTATTCTTTCAATGATGAATGGTGACTTTAGTAAATATTCTGGTGGATTATTCATTGCGAAGGGCTTCCACCAGCTTCATTTTACGAAGCTGAAGAGCACCCAACAAAACAATCCACCCTAATCCGTTGATAAAAATCATGGCCATTAAACTGAGTACAAAATCCATCGAAACATTATCAATGGTGGATCCTATGACCGGGAATACCGAAATGACAGCACTTACAAAACCAGTCAGTAAGCCAATTCCCATCAAAAGGATATATTCTGAAACCATCAGGCGAAAAATGCTGCGTTGTTTAAACCCCAGAGAAGCCAGCAAAGCAAATTCAGCCTTTCGTTCCAACAAGCTACGCTGCACCACAATGGCCAGCCCGATGGTTCCAAGGAGCAAACCCATGGCGCCCAACAACAGAAATATGGTGAGGTAGGTATTCGTAATGGTCATGAAATTGGCCAGTCTTTCAGGCGCAGCTGTCAATTCAAGGCCATGGTCGCGGTACAACAGGGTCAGTTCATCGGCAATGGCCTGCTGTTGTTCCTTGTGCCCATCGATTAAAAAGACAGATGATCCGTTGGCTGTGGGAAAGTTTTTCAGAAATTGCTGGTGATCAATGAGCACATTTCCCTGGAAGACCGAAGCTTTCAAGCCG
>JAFGVJ010000027.1 GCA_016938055.1 Prolixibacteraceae bacterium | reverse complement strand
TTAAAAGACTACCCTATCTGGCGGATTCACCGGAAATATTCAGTCAACATCCAAAACATCAAGTTGATGATCAAAGCCCCCAAAGGGTACGAATTGGTGATGAACACACCCGGCGAAGAGCGCCTGCCGGTTTCGGGGAGTTATGAAAAGAAAACCATGCAATTGCTTCATATACAATAAAACCAGCAATGAAAAGAGAACTGATCATCACCGAAGATGGTTCCCATACGCTCTACCTCCCCGAAATGCAGGAACATTACCATTCGGTGCACGGTGCCCTGCAGGAATCGAAACATGTATTCATTGAAGCAGGGCTTAAACAACAAAACCGGTCCACCATCAACCTGCTTGAAGTGGGTTTTGGAACCGGACTGAACGCCTTACTCAGTTTGCAGCATGCCCATGAGTTTGGGCAGCATATCCACTATTTCGGGCTGGAAAAATATCCCTTGCAAGCTGAAGAATACCAACAACTGAATTATGGCCGTTTGCTGAATGAACACTCAGCCTATGAACTTCAAAAAATGCATGAATGCCCCTGGAATGAACCCGTGCAACTAACTGAGTACTTTGTGTTGCAAAAAATCAACAACGACATTCATGGCTACAACTTTGCAGCACTTCCCTTGTTCGATCTGATTTATTTCGATGCCTTTGCCCCCAGCAAACAGGAGGGCATTTGGACCGAAGCGATATTTCGCACTTTATACAATCATTGCAAACCCGGAGCTATTTTGGTCACTTACTGCGCAAAAGGAAGTGTAAGGCGCGACCTGCAATCAGTGGGTTTCAGGATGGAAAGAATTCCGGGACCACCTGGAAAAAAGGAAATGCTGAGGGGAATAAAATAGACAATTTCTTTATGGTTGATCATTTTTCATTATTTTCGCAGGGTTAAAAAAATCAGGAATTAAAACCAACCCGATGTCATTTGAAACTCAAGTCGAAAAATTCAGTTATGCCATTGGCCTTAGTATGGCCAGCAACCTGTTGCAATCACAAATCAAAACCGTTGAATTGGAAGCACTTTTCGATGCCATTACCGATGTGATGGAAGGAAAGCAACCCAAAATTGCACCTCACGAAGCCAACCAGGTTATCGAAGAATATTTCAGCAACATGCAAGCCAACCGTGGTGCGGTGAACAGCCGCGAAGGGAATGCCTTCCTGGCTAAAAACAAGCAGGAAGTAGGTGTGGTGGAATTGGCAAGTGGCTTACAATATAAAGTACTGACCGAAGGTGAAGGCCCAAAACCCAGAACCACCGATAAAGTACGCTGCCATTACCATGGTACCCTGATTGACGGAACGGTCTTCGATAGTTCGGTACAACGAAACCAGCCAGCCGAATTCCCGGTGAACGGGGTCATTAAAGGCTGGATCGAAGCGTTGCAATTGATGCCTCTTGGTTCCAAATGGCGCCTGTTTATCCCCTCCGACCTGGCCTATGGCGACCAGGGTGCCGGTGGTGCGATAGGGCCTAAAGCCACCCTTATTTTTGATGTAGAATTACTCGAAATCATTTAAAAAACAGATAAATTATGAAGAATAAAAATTCAATGCTGATGCTCGTCATCATGGCGATGATGGCATTTACAGCCTGTAACAGCGGTTCAGGCCTTTCATCTAAAGCAATAAAATTTGAAACAGAAGCCGATACCATTGCCTACACACTGGGGCACTCCATCGGCACCAACCTGTTGAACCAGTTTCCGGGAATCGATCCCGAGGTTATTGCCAAAGGTATCCTCGATGGCTATACCGAAAAAGAAAATCCGGTGTATGCAACTCCCGATGAGTCAGATGCAGCCATCAGGGCTTATCTGAGAAAAGTGAGTGAAATGAAAGCACAAAAAGCCAAAGAAGAAGGGGAAGCCTTTTTGGCTGAAAATGCCAAAAAAGATGGTGTGCAAGTTACCGAAAGTGGTTTGCAGTACGAAGTGATCACCGAAGGCAATGGCCCTAAGCCTACTGCCGAAAACACTGTGAGTGTCACTTACCACGGAACCACCATCGATGGTACCGTTTTCGACAGTTCTGTTGAACGTGGTGATACCGCAACTTTCCCGCTGAACGGCGTGATCAGGGGCTGGACCGAAGGGCTGCAACTGATGCCTGTCGGTTCAAAATACCGTTTTTACATTCCTTCGGACCTGGCTTATGGTCCCCGCGGTGCAGGTGCCCAAATTGGTCCCAATTCAACCCTGATTTTCGACGTTGAGCTGATTGGCATCGAACAATAAAAGGGAGAACAGCATGAGCATGGACGTTAAAGGGAAGGTAACCCATATTTTACCAGTTCAATCGGGCGTAAGCAAAGCCGGCAAGGAATGGTCGAAACAGGAGTTCGTGATTGAATCAGAAGAGCAGTTCCCCAAAAACATCTGTTTCACCTTGTTTGGTGATAAGTTATCGTTGCTGAATGGCATCAAACCAGGCATGCAGGTGGAAGTGTTTTTCAATGTTGAATCGAGGGAATTCAGCGGAAAATGGTACCACAACATCAATGCCTGGAAAATCAGTCCGGTACAGTCTGAAAGTGATGGTCACCCCGGATTCTCGTCCGATGACATTCCACCACCAGCTTTTGACAATGATCAGGAACCACCCGTTGACGATCTTCCGTTTTAGCAAAATACAGACAGAGACCATCGCGACCGATGGTCTCTTTTTTGCTGTTCGCATAAAATATTTTCAAAACTGGTGCTCGATTCATCTTTTTGAATAAATTTGGGAGCTGAAATGCCTCTTTAGCTCAGTTGGCAGAGCAGCTCATTCGTAATGAGCAGGTCGTGGGTTCAAGTCCCATGAGAGGCTCACTGGAGAAATCCAAAAAACAACGTCCAAATCACAAAGTTTGGAATTTTGCAAAGCAGCATCAACGAAGTGCAGCATAGTTAATTTGGGTTTTGGAATTTGATATTTGGAATTTGATATTTGGAATTTCACTATTTGCGGGAGTAGCTCAGGGGTAGAGCATCAGCTTCCCAAGCTGAGGGTCGAGGGTTCGAATCCCTTTTCCCGCTCACTGAAAGGTCAGGCAGCAATGCCTGGCCTTTTTTTAATTGTTATCGAACTGCCACCTTTACAAATCCGTTTTGAGCGTAGCCAAAACGAGTGATTTCTCTAACTCCCAACCTCA
>JAFGVJ010000196.1 GCA_016938055.1 Prolixibacteraceae bacterium | reverse complement strand
TGGTTCACTTGCCGAAGAAATCTTACAGCGTTTGAAAAGGGTCGTTCAACAACTTTAATACTCGAAATAATCAATTTTGTTGATGGCAGCTCCAAAGTCATCGGGAATGCTTACATCGTAATTTTTAGACTGTTTCAGTGAAGTGGTGCGCATCACCGTTTTTTTACCGTTGGGAGTGATGGAAGTGATTTCCATGACAAAGCCTTTGGCCTGGATTTTCTGGTAATATTTGCCCATTTTGCTGGCCTTTAAAATGCCCACATCATTCAGCAGGGGTACCTGAGTGGTCACCCACATTTCGCCGCTGAATTCAGGAACCTTGAAGGTATATTGCGAACAGGTTTGTCCCAGAATTTTTTTGGTTTCTCCGGTTTTGGTCAAGGGGAGTTCTTTCAAATCGCGCCCTTTGTTGTCTTTCATAACGGCTGCACTGCCCATTACCTGTTTCCCTTCGCCCAGAATAATCAGGCAATTGTTGTTGGGGATATCAAAAAGTGTTTGATACACCGTATTGCCCCTTTGATGTTTGATGTTGATGTATTGGTAGTCATCGGTAAAATGGCTGGTGTAAGGGATGGTCATTTGGAGGGATCCTTTTTTGGTGTAGAAATCGATTTCCATATCAATCTGATTGTCGAAATGGTATTTCTTTTCATATTTAATGCCCGGGATCTTTTTGCTTAAATCAATTTGGGCTTCGGATGTCAGGGAAACAAAAAAAAGCATTCCCAGTATACAACTGATTCGTTTCATGGTTGTTCGGTTTTATGGATTACTGAATAATGGTTTGGTAAATTCGGCTGATTGATTTGCTTGTGTAAATTAAGAAATTTAAGTTTGAATGGAAACAGTTGAAATGATTTAAAAATTCAAAATGATAGCACCTACCAGGTTCAGCCCGGGAGCCACTATCCCCGAAGAATAGGGGCGGTAACGTGCATTCAACAGGTTTTCTAATCCCGCATTAAAAGTTAGCACATTATTTACTTTGTAACTACCCTTTAAGTTCAGAGTCATCCATGCAGGTGCGTAAGGATTGCCATGGGTATCGGTAGCATAGATTTCAACTTTATCCCGTTCTTCGGCTGCAAGATTCCGGTGGGCAATGGCTCCATTAAAAACCACATAGCCATCGAGGGTGATTTTGGATGTTTGATACACCAGGTGTGTGTTGCCAAAAAGTGGTGCCACATGTCGCAGGGGTAAACCGTCGCTGTCGATCCCGGTTTGCCAGTTTAAGGCCCCTTTGAATGACAAATGTTTGACCAGCTTCCAGCTGTAATTGTAAGAAACACCGGCCAGGTTGGCCCAACTGGCATTGGTGAGCATCCGTACTTTGCTCATTTCCCCTTCATAAAGAATGGAATCCTGCCCGTTCAGTTGTCCGTCGCGTCGGACCATGGCCCTTGTTAAGCGGGTATAAAAGAGGTTGATGTTGTGTTTATAATGTTTTGTTTCAAGTTTATTACCTATTTCAAAAGTATAGGCATATTCAGGTTTCAAAGCAGGATTGGGCACCATCACAGTACCGGGCTCCGAGTCAAATACTTTGGCGGCATCGTCAATGTTGGGCGCCCTGAATCCGGTTGAAGCATTCAGGGTGATATTGCTCGATGCACCCTGGTTGATCATTATTCCCAGGCTAGCCGTGAGAGCATCAGTGGTATTTTGAAAGTGATCGAAAGGGAAAGGAAAAACAGAAGGATCGAATTTTCCGCTCATCCCGGATAGGTTATACCTGAGGCCGGCTTGCATCAGATGGCCTTTTGAAAGAAAATGTTGCGCCATGGCATAGCTTGCCAGGCTCCACCAGCGGGCATTGTCGGGGTAGCGCGAAACAATAGCCTGTACCAATTCCGTGTTGGTGTTGGTCACTTGCCCTGTTGAATGAACCAGGTTATGGACTCCTTCAAAGCCATAATAAAGCCAGCTGGTTCTGCTGAAATGTTTTTCCAGATCGATGTTCAGGCTGAGGGCATCAACATTTTCCGTCCGGCTGTAACGGTTTGAATCACCAAATCGTCGATCGTGCCTGCTTTCGGTATAATCCTGATAGGCAGCCAGCATGATCAGCCGATCGGCTATGTTGAATTCGGGGTTCAGGCTTGCTTTTACACTGTGCATTATCCATTGTTGCGGACCATAGTACCATTCGGCATATTTAAGCCGATCACCTGAATATTGAATCAGCCGGTCGTACCGAGGTACCTTCGATGAACGGCTGTAGTGAAAGGCGTATTCTAAGTCCACACGGTTCGAAGGCCTGTACCTCATTTTCTGCAGAATGTTCATTTGTGAATACGCGGTTTGAACTTGCCTTTCGGGGTTCGGGTTTAGTACCATCAGGTCACTTGAACCATCGGTTTGTGTATAGTGTATTCTGCGGTATTCGTCATGTTTTCGTCCACCCATTAATAAGTCGTCAAAATCACTGAATGTAAAGGAAGTGAGTGTTGACCAATTTTTTTCCGAATGCTGAACATGCACATTAACCGTTTTCTCGAAGTTGGCACTCGAGGTCCTGAGCAAGGCATTGTAAGTAGTTTTTTGTGCTGCCGTACTTAATCGGGGCTTCAATGTGTAAAAATGAACCACTCCACCCAGGGCATCACTCCCGTAAACAACGGAGCCTGGCCCAAGAATCACTTCGGTTTGCTCCATCACCGATGCATCGAGGGCAATGACGTTGTGCAGGTTTCCGCTCCGGTAAATGGCATTGTTCATCCGTACTCCGTCCACCACCAGCAAGATCCGATTGGCCGAAAAACCCCGCAACATGGGACTTCCACCCCCCATTTGGCTTTTCTGAATAAAAACTTCAGATGAAGTTCCCAGTAAATCGGCGGTGGTTTGAGGCTGAAACAACTGAACCGCTTCAGGCGTAAGCAGGCTGATGGTTTGAGAGCTTTCGTTCGAACTCAGGCCCCTGAGGTGGGGATGGATGGTTACCTCATCGAGCAGAAGTAACTTTTGTTCGAGGATTACCACATATTGCTGTGCTTCTAAATCAACCCGGTTGATGGTCAGTTTTTTAAAGTTGGGATGAATGAAGGTGAATACCTTGCAGTGCTCTCCGGG
>JAFGVJ010000195.1 GCA_016938055.1 Prolixibacteraceae bacterium | reverse complement strand
TCCGGTCAAGTCGGGTCTGACATCGTAAATCAGTGAATCGGCTTCAGCTGCTGTAGGATATTGATAGAATTGCCACTGATTGTTGAGTGACAATCGTTCCCTCGGATGCTCATTGTGATGGTTGATACAGGCTGAAAAGCCTACCAGTACCAAAAAAAACACAAGTCCTTGATAGATATAATCCCTGACGGCTTTCTGAAAAATTGTTGTAGGTCCCATCATTTTTAACGCTTGGTGGTTAAAAATACAGGTTTTAACGGAGAAAACCCAATGGGAGCAAATGGATGATGTGACCGGTCCAACTCAAGTGCCTGGAATACTTTCATTACTTCAGGTATCTTGAAACCTGGATTGGACCATTAGAATTGATGGTAGTATAACTTATTGAAAATGTACTTACAATAAATCGGCCAGGGAATAACAAGGCATGCAAATGGTTGGAATTTGCTAATAAATTTATGCTTTGGTATTGACCGGTTTTGGGACATCGCGATTCGACCAGTAACGTTCACGAGCTTCTTCTGAGCTCATATCCAAAGGAATGTAAATTCGGGTCCTATTGTCAATGATGACAGATTTCAATTTGGAAATATCTGGTGAGGTATTGTTGTTTTGTTTTTTATCTGCCATAATGAATAATATTTGATTAAGTTTAAAAGCCAATTACCAAAGATTCAATTAATTATTCACAATAACACCAAATGTATGTTAATAGTTCCTAAATAATTAACATTGACGATTTCAGTATCCCTATAAATTGATTATTTCACCTCAATCGATAACATCGAAAACCCCTGTATTGGACGGGGCTATTGCGTTGAAATACATCCATAGGAATAGCGGAAATGCGAAAAGTTTTTTTGTTCAGTTTAAAAATGTGCAAGATGATACATTGCTATATTTCAGTAGGAGAGCTGCCAAAGTGCTTTTTAAAAACGGTACTGAAATAACCAATGCTGGAAAAACCACACAGTTCACTGACCTCGGTTACATTGTACTGGCGCGATTGCAATAGCTCCAGAGCATGATCGAGCCGTACGCTCTTGATGAAATCGGAGGGCGACTGATCGGTGAGGGCTTTTACCTTTTTGTATAATAACGAGGAACTTACATTCATGGCAGAAGCAAACTCTTCTTTGTTGAATTGCGGATTGGCAATGTTGGTTTTCACCACTTCGAGCATGTTTTTGACAAACTTATCGTTCAGTTCGTTGCTCAGGATGGCTTCTGTTGGTTTGGCCTTGAGCATTTTAAGTGCTTTATTGTGCACTACCTGCCTGTTCAGGATGATGGTTTTGATTTTCTGCCTGAGCAGGGCCAGGTCGAAAGGTTTGGTGAGGTAGTCGTCGGC
Organism: Prolixibacteraceae bacterium; assembly: GCA_016938055.1. Classification (GTDB taxonomy): domain Bacteria; phylum Bacteroidota; class Bacteroidia; order Bacteroidales; family Prolixibacteraceae; genus Roseimarinus. The sequence goes on along the minus strand of JAFGVJ010000195.1, from coordinate 17,079 downwards.
ACCAAGTCCCAGACCATTCAATTGATCGGTTTTTCCCGAAAGAGCTGTGAGCAGGATCAGTGGGATATGGGAGGTTTCAAAGGTGGATTTCATCAAACTGCACAACTCAAAACCATCCATGCCGGGCATCATCACATCGGACACCACCAGGTCGGGCTGGATCTTGCGAATGAGGTTCCAGGCCATTTGTCCATCGGCTGCAATGTAGACTTCAAAATCGGTTTTAAGGGCCGTTTGCATAAAGCGTAGCAGCTCGTCGTTGTCCTCCACCAGCAATACCTTCATCCCGCTTTGAACCGCAGTCCTTGATAGCCTTTCTTCCTGTTCATCGTCTGAAATTACGTCATTGATTTGCAGTAGCGGGGCTTTGCCCGGGGCTTCGGGATCAACAGCCTTGAAGGGCAGCACAAAACGGAAGACCGAACCCTGGTTTTCCTGACTGGTAAATGAAACTTCGCCACCATGCAGATTGACGTATTTTTTTACGAGCAAGAGCCCAATCCCGGAACCAACTATTTTCGAATTCACAGCATTTTCGCCCCTGTAAAATTCCCTGAACAACTGGCGTTGGGCTTTTTTACTGATACCGATGCCTTCATCCCTGATTTCAAAGGCCCATTCCTTTTCGTCGCAGTTGAGCACAACCTGTATGCTTGTTTGAGGGTGTGCATATTTGATGGCATTGGAAATGAGGTTATCCACAACCTTCTCCATCAAACCTTCGTCGAAAGCGGTGAGATATCCTTTCTGGTTTGGTCTGAACGAAAAACTCAGGGCCTTTTTAGCTGCCAGCGATTCAAACATCCTGAGCCGTTGACGTACAAATTCGACGGCATCGTTCAAGCTAAGGTTGAGCTGTTCCTTTCCGATGTCGATTTTCTGAAAATCCATCAGCTGGGTGACCACGGTTGTGAGCCTTTGCGCCTGTTCTCCGGCAAGTTGGATGTTTTTAAGTCCTTCGGCCGAAAGATTTTCTGTTTTGCCCAACTCTTCGATGGGTGCTTTAATCAGGGTGAGGGATGTGCGCAGGTCATGGGCAGTGTTGGTGAAGAAACTCACTTTTTCTTCGGTGTGCCTTTGTTTCAATAGGTTGATGTAGTACCAGAAGGTGAAATAGATAATGGATGTGATGATGAGAAAAACAATGATCAGGAACCACGATGTTCCCCAAAAGGGTGGGGTTACTTTGATGGTGAGTGTCCGTTCTGCCAGAATCTGTGATAAGGCGTTGTCGTACATCCTGATTTTCAGATTGTATGTTTTACTGGGGATGTTGGTGTAGCTCAGTACACGGTGGTTGGCTGGCTGCGACCAGCTTTCGTCCAAACCCTCGAGCATCCAGGAGAATTTGGAACCTGCTGCCACACCAATGGGCAACATTTCGAGGGCAATGGTGTTCTGGTTGTAGTGCAGGGTCAGTTTATCCATTTGGTCAATGGGCTTTTCGAGCCTGAAGTTTTGAATGTCACGGATAGAGCGGCCCGAAACACTGATGTCCTGAAGGAAGATTTTGCCCTCAGCCGGTAGTTGTTCAATGGTTAAGGGATTGAAGATGATCACGCCTTTGTTGGTTCCCCACGCCAGTTGACCGTTGCTCAGCTCAAAATGTGAATTTCGGTTGAATGAAGTACTGGCCAAGGTGGGGATGGAGGCATAAACCAGTGAGCTCTTCAGGATAGGATCGAAGCGGCAAAGTCCGTTCTCGGTGCCCAGCCAAAGATAGCCATTGGCATAGGCTACTGAATTGATGAAGTTGGAAGGCAGACCATGAAGAACAGTAAATTTCTCGGAGCTGTTGCGGGTGGGGTTGTAGCGAATCAATCCGTCGCCGCTGGTTCCTATCCAGACAATTGAATCCAGCACCAGTATGTCGTGAACAAGGCAGTCGTCAATGAGGGTGTTGATTGCACCCGTTTCCTTGCTGGTTTTGCTTAATCCGTATGTGCAACCAAAGAGCATAATTCCTTCTGATAATTCGGTAAGGACGTTAATGGGCTGAACGCCGTATTTCCTGAAAAGCCCGGTGGAATTTTCATAACGGATTACTTCACTGTTGATCCCCCCGATCCAAATATCGTCGGAACTGTCGCGGTAAAGGCTGAAAACAAAATCGTTGATGAAAGGAGAGTTTTTTACCTGCTTGGAATAATGAGCCAATTGACGGCCGCTTTTCCCGTCGAGTACATACACGCCCGAGGAATAGGTTCCAGCCCAAATCCGGCCCTGCTTGTCTTCACAAAGGGTCAGGAAGACCTGAGCCTGTTCCTGCTTGTTCACATAAAAGTTTTTCCAGGTGTTTGCTTTGACATTCCAACAACTGATCCCGTTGTTGGTGGCCATCCAAAGGTTACCGTTTCGGTCTTCGATGACGCAATTGACATCGTTGTTGGCGAGTGAATTGAGGTTGTTGGTTTGGTGAGTTACCTGGTTCACAATGGGTGAGGTTCGGTCGAAATAGGAAACACCACCGCTGTAGGTCGCTATCCAAACTTTTCCGTTGTTGTCACAAAAAATATCATACACCCCGTTTCCCTTAAGTGATAAGGGATTGTCGATATCGTCCTTGTACACGTTGAGAATGCGTTCACCCAACAGGTCAATTTCCCAGAGTCCCTGACCGTCGATGCCTATCAGCATGGTGGAGTCCGAAATGGTTTCTATGGCCAGCATGGGTTGCCTGGGCAGGTTATTCAGACCTGAACTGGCAAAACGATGATCATCGAAATCGTAGTAGAACAGACCATTTGACAGGGTTCCGATCCAAAGTCGGTTTTCCTTTTCCTCCAGGTATAATTTGGATACATCGTAAAAGGGTAATTGATCGGGGTGGAACAGGGGTGTTGAAACAAGGGCATCGGTATCGAAGAGGTGGATGCCGTCGGTTTTGGAATAAATGAGCTGTCGTTCGTTGTAACGGATGGCTTGCAGAACAGTAGCAGGATGTTCACTGAGCCGGGTTATTTGCTGATCGTGGTAACGGATGAGTCCGCTTGAGGTGGTCAGGTACAGGGTAGTGCCATCGTCATTTGCTACCAGAGAATTTACACTTAAAAAGGTGCTGTTGAGTTCTTTGCTCAGGTTTACCAGCAAATCGAAACGATCGGTAATCCGGTTGTAGATAAATATCTGTCCATTGTTCGTATAGGCAATCAGCTGTTGGTTTTGATACACCAGTTTCACGTTGATAATGTTGGCTGATGAATAGGGCAATTGGTAAATGCGGTAATCGTCTTCGGTCAATCGAAGGACACCGGTTTTTGAGGATGCCCAAATAAAGCCAACGTCATCTTTGCACACCGAATTGGCTTCCCGTATGGAAAATCCAAAGAGCTCGTTAACATTGTAAAATTTCATATTCGACGGGTTTCCGTTTGTTGCACCCGGCAATAGCATGAAAAGTATCAATAGCATCAAGCAGCCCGAAATCGTCCTCATTTTTTCCATGTTTTAATCGTGACTATAAAAGTATAAAAAATGTTCCTATCAGTACCGGTCGTCTTGCATCCATCTGTTGCTACGATGCTTAAGCACCATTTTTGTGATCGAGAAAACTGAAAGCAAGAAGGGTGCTTCCTGAGAAACACCCTTTGCAATCCCCTGAGGGATAAAAACTAACTAACTCTAATTAATGAAAACAATGCGTATTTATTCATTTTAAATTGATTTTCTGGACGGCCACTTTGTTTTGCTGATCACGAATGGTGAGCAGGTACATTCCTTTGGGCAGGTCACTCACGTTCATGCTGGTACTGCCGGTCATTTTTTGGCTTTTCAAACTTGTACCGGCAATGTTCATCAATTGAACATCCAAAATTTTATCGCTGCTGCTTTGAACATACAACATGCCCTCATGGGTGTAAGCATGATAGTTCATTGCTTTAAAATTGGCAACATTGGTTTGAACCGGAACAATTTCGGGGTTGTGTTCACCCACTTCGGCATAAAAACTTTGAACTTTCCAGGTATCGTTGGCTTCGAAGGAAGCAGGATGTAGCGGACTACCATAGTATAGTTCCGTGGCGCCGCCTACAGGATTGTAAAAATCAATCAGCACTTCATCTTCGGGTTTGAGCTGTTCATCGAGTACCAGCACAATTTTTCCATCGTTGTGCAGAGTGGCCGAGCTCACAGACAAAATGCCACCGTTTACATCAACAAAGAAGGCATCGGTTGGAAAATCCATGGTAGGATTTGCCGCTGATAATCCTGCTTTGGCCATATCGATGGCATAGCCAAAATTGATGTGGATGGTATTTCCATTAAACTGAACACCACCAATGCTTGATTCCCACATTTCAAGATCATCAATCATGAAGTTACCGACAGTAAAAAAGTTGAACAGGAAGAAGTAGTTCACAGGAAGGGTTGCAGCACTCCAGCTGGGTTTGTTTGCATCCCAGTAAGTTTGCATCTGCTCTTCGCTTTCATAGTAGAACATTACCGTGCGCTTGATCCATTTATCGGGGCTGAAATTCGATTGCCAGCCACCGAAATTGGAAACGCCGTTTGCATTGGCGGCATTGTATGCAAGGATGGGGGAGTCAGAATAATCAACACCCTGCATGGGGGCTGCATTGATCTGGCAGAGTTCCATGTTGCCATTGTTGTCGGCAAGGCTATCGGCTTTAATCCAGAAAGAAAAACGATAAGAAGTTTTTTCTTCGAAGGTGAGGTTCCGCATTTTTACTGCCCTTAACCAGTTGTTCACCCTGCTGGTTGATTCCATGTACAAATAAGCTGAGCCACCGTGGGCCTGGCTCTCATCTACCCTGGATAATTCATAAACATCACCAGGTTGATGGTCAATGGTGTCGAAATAAACATCAGTAGATTCGCCGCTGGGTTCAAAGCCATAAGTCATGACTTTCTTTTGGGCATGAAGTGAAAAAATGAGGATCAGGCTAAGCGTTGCTGAAAGTAAAATTTTTTTCATCGTTGTTAAGTTTTAAGTAATACAATCAGTTGATGTTTTAACTGTAAAAGATGATCTAACTTTCCTAAAATTAGGGAGACTTGTGCAGTTTGCTTTAGAATTTCAGATAATCTGTTTCTGATTTGGGATATTAATGCTTGGGACAGTCAAAAAAAGCTGCCGGAATTACCCGGCAGCTTTCATACTAACTAATAAACACGATTTTAAGAAAAAATTCCAGCACCAGAATAGGGCTAATGATATCTTTTTCAGTAAAAATACTATTGTTTGTTAGGGACAAATTGAATTCAACTTCCAACGAATGGATGTTTCATTCGATAAAAACCCAAACCAAGGTGGATAAATCCACCCTGATTTGAGTCACTGATCTATCTAAACTATAAAACAACCGGTACAAAAGTTTCCAGTTTGATGCCCCGGTCGCGCATTACAACAGTATCGGTAAAGCTATGCACCGAATTTTCGAAGGTGACGTTGTATTTCAGGTGGAGTACATCGCGGGGTTCGTTGCCCCAGGCGTCGCCATCCTTTACAAATTCACCATTCCCGGTCACTGAGTAAGCCGCATTGGCAGGCTGGGTCAAGGTGCATTTTCCATCGCTGTTGAAACTGATCCTCAGTTCAAAGGGAAGATCCTCGCCAGTACCACGAACCCTGGAATTCAGGTTCAGGGCAACTTCGCTCAACGATTTGGTTTTCAAGCTAACTACCTGATCCCATTCCACATATTTCTCATGGTACACCATGGTGGTGTCGAGGTCGGTATTGCCATTGCTGCCCTTAACTTCAGTTACACCACGGCGCAGGTAGTTCCCATGCCATTGGTTGATGTATTTCACGGCATACAAGGTGTAGTCCTTGGGTACGGTGGCCCAGTCGGCGGTGACTCTGCGATCGGGGTCGGCCAGGTCGCTTTTTCCTTGTAGGATGGAATCGGCATTATTCACAGCGGTCATTCGCAGCGGGAGGACGTAAGTACGTTCAACGGCCAGCGGGTCGTTGAAAAAAGCGTCGGTCAGCTGTACTTCGATGCCGCCGGTGAACTCACCGGCAGAGATAACAATCTGCTTGTTATCGGGTAAAGTGTAATAGCTTTCGGGCAAAGCCAGTACAGCTGTACTGTCTTCGGCACCATAAATGAGCTGGTCGCACAAACTGTTGTCCACCACCACGTCGATGGTCACATTTTCTTTGTTTTCATAAACCCCGCCAAGCGTGGCCATTACTTTGAATTTGTGTTCATTGTCGAGGGTGTTGTCAATGATGTCTTCGCCTAAAACCAGGGTCCTGATGGGGTACTGGTAGGGGAAATACACCGTGGTATAATCATGATCGGGAAAATCCCAGGGCTGATTGTGGCAGGCTGTGAACAGCGTTAGTGCCAATCCTGCTATGATAAATCCTTTTTTCATAGGTTTTTTATTTTTCTTCGTGTTTAAATTAATTACCATCCCTGATTCTGAATGTATCCAAATTTCAGTACATCGCCATAAGGCAGCGGACCATGATACATGAAATCGCTGTAGTTCCTGTTTTCAACGGTTGAAACAGCGTAAGAGCTGCCATCAATTTTGACCCCTTTGGCTGCTTCGTTCAGGTTGGCTTTCCAGCGGCGGAGATCCCAAAAACGGAATCCTTCGAAACACAATTCCAAACGGCGTTCGTTCCTGATCAGTTCCCGCATTTCTTCTTTAGAATTGATGGAATTCAGGTAATCGTCGGGTTGTTTGATGCCCGCACGTTTGCGAATGGCTGTTAATACATCTTTTGCAGAAAAGCCATGCGCTCCGGCACCATTGGGTCCCCAGGCTTCATTGGCTGCTTCGGCATAAATCAGGTAGATTTCAGTCATTCTGATCCTTGAAGTGTAATGCTGCTGGGCCGTGCGTGATGCGGGGTTCAGGTTTACATCTTCGCGTAACAATTTTTTCAGGTAGTATCCGGTACGGGTGGAAGTTCTGATGGCCCCCACGGCGTCGTCGCCACTGCCATTGCTGACGCGGATGGTGTTGGCCCCGATGGTTCCCTGGTTGTAAAGGATGTATTCCTTCAAACGAGGATCACGTCCGTCGTAGGGTTTTTTGGGATCGAAACCACTCCTGGAATCACTAATTGGATAACCATTGGCCATGGGGAAGGCATCCACCAGGTTTTGGGTGGGGTTAACGCGTCCATTGCCGAACAACGAAGGTGGAAAGTTGGCCTGTTCACGGTCGGTTGAACCGCTGCCTTCCACACTGCTACGCCAAATCATTTCAGCCTGGTCGCGACCACTGCTGAGGTTGATGCGGCCTACCTGAGCGGCTTTGTAGAAGATATGGCCGGTGTTGTCGAGTCTGGCCACACCACCGTTCAGTTTGATGAGCTCGGCAGCATAATTGGCTGCATCGTCCCATTTCACGGATGTTCCATTGCGATAGGCATCGCTGGCTGCCAGCAGGGCGGTTTTGGCTTTCATGGCCTTGGCAATGCGGGCATTCACCCTCAGTTTGTATATTTCACCAAATACCCTGTTGTAAACTTCCACCGAGTAATTTTGATAACGGGCGGGCATTTCACTTTTCTCAAGGGCATCGATGTAATTCAACGGAAGGTATTCTTCGGCCTTGCTGAGGTCACTGTAAATCTGCTTCACGCATTCATCGAAAGTAGCACGCGGACGGTTGAAGTCCGAATTGGCATCCATCGATTCGGTAATGATCGGAACACCGAGCAAAGTACCGTCGGGGCCATAGCCACCATGCGCCTGTAAGAGGTAAAACATGAAGATGCCGCGCAGGGCATAGGCTTCGCCCGTTAAACGGTCGTTGAACAGGATATTGGCCGTATCGCTGGTGTAACTCCATTCTACCTTGCTGCTTTCTTCCAAAAATTTGTTCAGGTAAAGAATGGCTGTTAACGAGTTGTCCCATTCCGATACCGGATTGAAAAACGCCGACCATTGTCCGGTGGCCATCTCGAGGTAATCGTTGAACTTGTCGTTGGTCACGGCATCGTCGGTAGCTACGTCGTTGAATGAATAGTAGTTGTTTGGAAGCCTGGTATAGGCATTCATCAGCAGACCTTCGGCAAAAGCCGGGTCCTCGTAAATGTCTTCCAGTGTTTGACGGTTCTCGTCAACCGGTGCCAGAATTGATTCACAGGCTGAAAAAAGGACCGACAACACGATCAGTATGCTTGTTATCTTATTCTTTTTCATCTCTTCTCTCATTAAAATTTGATATTGATACCAGCATTGTAGTATTTGTTTTGCGGAGCAGAACCCACGTTCAGATCAAGAATTTCACTGTTCTTTGACATGGTCAGCAAGCCCGAGGCATTCACAAAAATTCCCATTTCGCGAATGAAGCTTTTCTGCATCATCTTTTTGGGCAGGGCATAGGTGAGTTGAACTTTGCTGAGATTCAAACGATTGGTACTGTATAGCCAGAAATCGGAATAACGGAAGTTGTTGTTGTTCGACTGTGAACTCAGGCGTGGGAAGGTGGCCGTGTTTTTGGTAGCTTCGGTCCAGCGATCGCGTACAATTTCCGAGTATTTGTCATCGCCATCCACCCAGTAGTAGTTATTGGTCATCACACCATGTCCTCCAACATTGCCGGTAGCCTGAACAAACAGGGTGAAGGCCTTGTAAGTGGCCGTGAGGTTGAGTGCCCCGTTGAGCGGTGCTCCCCAGCGGCCAATCATTACTTCGTCTTTCACGTTGATGATTCCGTCGTTGTTTTGATCAGTGTATTGGATGTCGCCGGGCTGAACTTCACCGAAGGCAGGAACCGCATGGGCAGCAATGGCTGCATCATCGGCATAAAGGCCTTCGTTTTCCAAACCGAAGATGGCATCCACCGGTTTTCCGGCACGGTATTGATAATCGTCTTCGAACAACTCATCACGCTTGCTGGCTTTCGAAGTGGTGTAGTTGGCAATCAAACCGATGCTCAGCTTCACTTCACCCACCTGCTTGTTGTATTGTACCGAGGCATCAACACCCGAGTATGTGTTCGCGTTGAAATTGGTGTAAGGTACATAATCGCTGATGAACTCAGGATATTGGTTGAAAGCCCTGATGGGCAGACCACCCATACGGGTCATGAAAAGGCTGGCTTGGAATTGCAGCATTTTATCATAAGCCGAACCGTCAATCACCAGGTTGAGTTCGTTGCGCTTGGCATAGCCCAGCTTGCTGTTAGCCCCGTATTGCGAGGTGGTAGCCTGGTAGTTGTAGGTACCGTCGTACCACGAGAACCAGCTGCCGCGGGCGTAGATGTTGTCATAAAGGTAGTGACCGCTGATGTCGAGATCGGTGTTCAGGATCCCAGCCGAAACAGAAAGCTTCAGGAAATCGAGGGCACCGGCATCGGCCATGAAATCTTCAGCGCTGATCAACCATCCCAGGCCAAGAGTTGGGGAGAAACCCAAACGGTTTCCTGCAGGCAATTTGGTGGAATTGATCAGGGCACTGCTGAAATCAGCATAGTAGCGGCCATCGTAGTTATAACCCACCTGTAAACCCAGGTTGGTGTTCAAGGCATTCTGAAAGATGCCGTTTTGTGAAATGGACGAGATGTTGGCCAGCAACAATCCGCTGTAGTGGTGCACTTCATCGATGGTCTTTTCATAATTGAACTGGGCCGAATAACCCAACACCCTTTTTTGAGCTGTATTGTTCACGTTTTGAACCCCGGGCTTGGAATCGTTCCCGATTTTAGTAAGCCCCACAATGATGTCTTCACCCGGTACCTCGCTCCATTGAGGTTGATACACCGAATAAGTATTGTTGATGGACAGGTTGTAGCTGTTGTAATAGGCAGCATAGATGCGGGTGTTAAAAGTAAGGCCTTTCATCCACTGGTTGAGGTCCACATCAATCCCATTGGAGATTTGCATTACGCGGCTGATGTTTTTGCCATAGCCACCGGCGTACAAATCGGCAAAGGGGTTGGTTTGGTATTCATTCGATCCGCCCAACAGGTATTGACCATCGATGAGGTTTTTGCTGTTGTTGGCCAGCAGCATGGCGTTTAACGAATCCTGGTTGATCATCGAAACAGGAATCAACGGTGCAAATTTGTTGGGCAGGAAGGTGGCCGCGTTGCCCCAGTAATTGCCCAAACCGTAGCGTGAATCGTTCAGGATCACCGAAATATCGACCGAAGCCGAGATGATGTTGTTCAGTTTCATATCGATATTTCCACGCACGTTCAGCCTGTTGCTGTTCTCGTTGTTGCCTTCGCCCACTTTCAGCAGCGAATTGTTGCGCGACCAGCCAATGATGGAGTAGAAGCGGGCATTTTCGTTTCCACCCGAGAATTCGGCATTGAGGTCGGTGGCATAGGTGAAATCGTTCAGGTATTCATCGGAATAGTAATCGATGTTCGGATAACGGTAGGCATTGCCGCTTTCGTAGTTCTGAATGGTGGCTTCGTCGTACAGCGGATCCAATCCGTCGTTCACGCGCGCTTCGTTGTAAAGCGTCATGTATTCGGCCGAGCCAAGGTAGGAAGGAAGCATTTTAGGCTGCACAATGCCGGTATTGGCCCTGATACTCATGCTTCGTTTGTTGACTTCCCCTCTTTTGGTAGTGATCAGGATCACGCCTTTGGCAGCGTGGCTTCCGTATAAAGCTACGGCATTTACGCCCTTTAAAACGGTGACCTGATCGACTTCCACCAACTGGATGTCGGAGTATTCACTGGGAATGTTGTCAATGAGCACCAGTGCTCCGCCCATGCCCCAGATGTTGTTGCCATACAGTAAACCGTTCACACGGGAGTTCACCCCTGCGGTGTAAAGACTGTAATCGGTGCTCAGGTAATCGACAGGATTAACATACGAAACAGCACCGTACAAATCCTTGCTGTTTTTCTTACGAAAAGCCAGGTTTACCAAAGTACTGCCATCGTGGGCCTTGAGTTGAACCTGTTCGATGCCCGAAACGGCTTTGACGCTTGTGCTTTCATAGCCATCGGCTTCGATCAGGAGGGTGGAATTGGGGACGACCGAAATGCTGAATTGTCCCGATGCGTTGGGATAAACCACGGTGTTGCCCTCGTTGCCGTATACCACGGCATTGGCAATGGCCTGACCTTGCTCATTGCTGATCCTGGCCTCTACCACGATTTCCCTTGGGTTTTGCCCGCTGGCCCTGAAGCCTGTGATGCTGAGCAAAATGCCTAAAATCAATATTATTTTGTAGATTCTCATTTCGAATTCTGATTTAGTGGTTAATTCCATGACTGAAATATTTTACACGAAACATTACCAACCCGGATTCTGGTATAGTTCAGGATACAGGTTCACCTGATCGAGTGGTAAGGGCAGCCAGTAGTGTTTTCTTTCAAATACCCTGGTTACAACAACCCGTTCAGTCATGTTGATGGGTTTGCCATCGGTACCGCGGTCGAAATCAATCGCTGTTTTTTCCTTGTATTGCTTTTGTTCTGCAAGCATCCAGCGGCGCAGGTCCATGAAGCGGATATTCGCTTCAAAAGCCAGTTCAACAGCCCTTTCCTGGATCAATACTTTCATGAAAGCATCTTTCGAAGCCAGGTAGCTTTCGGCCACATTGGGAACACCTGCCCTGGCACGTACCTTGTTCACGGCATCGGCAGCGGTGAGGTAGCCAGAGTGGCTGCTGGTGGGTGTACCATAACCATGCAACACGGCTTCGGCATACATGTAATACACATCGGCCAGTCGCAGGTAAGGCGGTAGAATGATGATGTTCCGGCCTTCTGCGTCGGTGTTGTTATTGCTCAGGTTCATGAATTTCCGCATCATGTAACCACTGCGGCTCCCGGTACCATCGTTGCGATAATTTCCGTCATTGTAAAGATTGGCGAAGCGGAAGTCGGCATTGCCTTCGCCCCTGATTACCCGTACGCCATCGTAAACAATGGTTTTATAGAAACGGGGATCGCGGTTGGACCATGGATCCGAAGGATCGTAACCCGAAGCCGGATCGTCGATGGGTAAGCCGCTGGCCATCCCGAAATTTTTCACGTAGCTGTGGGCCGGGGAAATCATGTTACCATCGCCACCCAGTCCGGGAGGGAAATTGAGGGAGAAGTTCGGCCAATATCCACCTCCACCACCATAGGCCGGTGAAGCCATCATGGTTTCGGGATAGCCAGGTACACTACCATCGAGAGAGTAGAAATTGTATTCATAGTTCTCCCAGTCCATCAGTTGATAGTGAGCAGCACCAGAGTCAGAAAGCTTCAGGCATTGAGTGAAGGCCTCGGCGGCGCGTTTGCACAATTCAGTGTCGTATTCCTTTACGCCTTTCGATTCGAGGTTCATCAGCGGGCTGGCTGCATACAGAAGGTTTTTGCCCAGGTAAGCATAGGCCACTGATTTGGTGATGCGTTGGTTGTTGTTTCCCAAAGTACGTTGGCCTGCAGCGGTATTGTCCCAGTTAGCGGGAAGCAGTTCAGCAGCAGCAGCCAGGTCGGCGGCAGCCAATTCGGCCATCTCCTGGTATTTCAGGCGTGGGAAGTCCATTTTTTCCGAAGCCAGTACTTTATCAATGTAGGGAAGTCCTCCCCAGAAGCTCATCAGCTGGAAGTGGAAGAAGCCCCTGAAAAAGAGCAATTGTCCTTGGATGATGTCTTTTTCCTCTTGGGTCGCTTCCACCAGATTCTCGATGTTCAGCAATCCAACATTGGCTTTTCTGATTCCGTACCAGCAAAGGGAGTAGTAATTTTTGGAAAAGGCATCGTCGTTGGTATTCACGTCGTTGCTGAAATTTCCTATGTAACTTTGTCCCCAGCCGCTGTTCATCCAGTCCCAGTAGTTGCCATTGTCGAAGGCAACCGTAAGGCGCCAGTTGGCACCGGTAGTGGCCAGCACTTCATCGGCAATGTTCCAGTCGGCCACCCAAGTGGCTTTGGTATAATCGGGGAGACAATAATAGAGTTCTTCGGTAAATCCCTGGAAACTGATGAAGTTTCCAAAGGCATCACTTTCCGACACCCCTGCATCGGGGGCTTTGTCGAGGTAGTCTTCGCACGAAACTGTGGTCAATCCCAGTGCGAAGAAACAGATGATGGCTATTGTATGGATGTATCTTTTCATAATTATATTTTTTACAGTACAATGTTCACACCAAGGTTAATTCTCCGAACAGTGGGATAAGCTCCCTGGCCAGCGTTTCCGCCCAGGTTCGATTCACGGTCGTCGGGCATTTTGGTCCACAACAAGAGGTTGTTCCCGTTCATGAATACTTTCATGGATTGGATGCCAAAGCGTTTCAGCTGATTGGAATCGAATCGGTAAGCAATTTCAGCATTCTTTAAACGAACGTAGGATCCATCCCATGCATAGTAGTTGCCGTAAGTATCCCAAACGGTGGCCCAGCGTGGCACAAACGAATCGGCATTGGTGTTGTCTTTCGACCAGTAAGTACCCTGATCGAATACCGCGTTGGTTTTCACCGGGAAGTTACTCCACGACATGTAACGGGTAATGTTGTTTACCCCGTAGAATTGCACAAAGGCACTGAATTTTTTGTATTCTACCCCCATGGTGAGGTTATAGGTATTTTGCGGACGCTCGGGATAACCGTTCGGTGCGTTGTCGTAACTGTCAATTACCCCGTCGCCGTTAAAGTCAACAATTTGGAAGTTGCCCGGGAGTTTTTGGTTGTCGTTGGCATTGTTCATGGTGCTTCCGTACACTTCGTCCCAGGTGTTGTAATAGCCTGCTGTGAGTTGCGAGCGGTATTGCCCGATCTGGAAACCTTGTTGTTTCTGATAAGCAGGCAACAAGAGCGGTTCATCGCGGTCAAGGATCACGTCCTTGGCATGGGTCATGCTGGAGTTGGCCCAAACCCGTACACCATTGTTGAAACGGTGGTTCAACCTTAACTCAGCCTCATATCCGGTCACTTCGGTTTTACCCAGGTTGGCAATGGGCGCTGTGCCTCCAAAATAATCGGGGATGGCACGGGCGTTGCCCGAAATCAAAATGTCGTAACGGTAATCCTTGAACACGTCCACATTGGCTGAAACCAGTCCATTGAACAATGCCAGTTCCACCCCGAGGTTCGATTTAGAAACTGTTTCCCAATGGACATCGGGGTTCCCGATCACGCCTTCGCGGTACCAGGTGTAGGGGCTTTGGGTAGCTCCCTGGCTGCCGAGCCGTGCTGTTCCGCCATAGGCCCACTGCGTTTGATACAACCAGCGTCCATTTACGTTGTCGTTCCCCACCAATCCGTAAGAAGCACGAATTTTCAAAATATCGAGCCATTCAAGATCTTTCAAGAAGCTTTCGTTGCTAAGCATCCAGCCAAAAGCTGCCGAGGGAAAGAAATCGAAGCGATAGTCGCTGCTGAATTTCTCCGAACCGTTGTAGGAACCGTTGAATTCCACAAAGTAACGGCTGGCGTAATTGTATGTGGTACGGAACACCCAGTCCTCGCGGAAGCTTGGGAACTGGCTACCAGCTGCAAATTCATCGCGGCTGAACAAGCCCATGGCTGTTACATCGTGCAGGTTGAATTTGCGTGCATAGTAAAGTTGGAACTGGTAGAACAGTTTCCGGCTGGTTTCCCCGTTACGCATTTCATCGGCCCGAACCGACCAGGGGCTGATCACATAATCGTATTTTACGCTACCGGTGTTGTTCCTATAGTAAATACTCCCATCGGGCAGCATCAGCTTTTGATAGGCGCTTCCGTTGTCGTACAAACCGCCTTCGGAAACAAAGCCGTTGTCCATGGAGAGGGTGGCTTTGGCCTCGAGCCCTTTCAGCAGGAAGTTTAAATCCTGTTTTAGGGTAAAGTCTGTATTGATTTTGGTGGTTTTTACTTTACGGGCTCCCGAGTTGGACATGATGCGCACCGAGTTGAGGGCCTGCACATCCTGCAACCAGTAACCCCAGTACCCGTCACTGTATTGAACCGGGAAAATGTCGGGGGCCATGGTATAGGCACTCTGCCAGATGGTGTATTCAAAACCACTGTAGGTATCTTGTTTAATGGCATGTGATCCAAACAGGTTTACGGCCAGTGAGGTGGTTTTGGTCAGGTTGAAATCGAGGTTGCTGCGGAAGTTCATCCGGTCGTAACCGTAACCAGGCGTGTAGCCTTTGTCATTGTCGCGTACTTTCAGCAAGTCACCTTCGTGAAGGAAATCGACCGAGGTAAAGTATTTCACAAACGATGAACCACCATTGATGCTCAGGCTGGTATTGTACGACATGGCAAAGTCCTTGAACGACTCTTCCTGCCAGTCGACGTTGGGATACAATTCAGCTTCTTCGATACTGGAAGGATTGCGGTATTTTTCCAGCTCGGGATAAGGGGTATAATATTCCCACGAAGAAGGATCGATGCCCAGTTCGTTCACGATGGCATTGTTCCGGATGCGGAGCGCATCGTAGGCATCGTATTTGCCGGGCAGTTTGGAAGGGATCTTCATGGTGGTGTTGGCATTCACGTTAATGCTGGCTTTGTTGGCCGAACCACGTTTGGTGGTGATGAGGATGACGCCGTTGGCCCCTTTTACCCCGAAAACGGCGGTGGCTGAAGCATCTTTCAATACCGAAATGTTTTCGATGGAACTGATGTCGAGGCCCTGCATGGAACGTTCGATGCCGTCGATCAGGATCAGCGGGTTGCTGTGGTTCCAGGTACCCTGGCCCCTGATATAGATGGTGGGATCTTCGTCGCCGGGTTCACCGGTTCCCTGAATGGTGATCACACCAGCGAGATTCCCTGTTAATGCAGCCCCAACACTGGAGACACCGCCGGCACGTTCCAAAACTTCGCCGGTGGTTTGGGTGATGGCACCCACCACACTTTCTTTTTTCTGTTGGCCGTAACCTACCACAATGGTTTCCGAGAGCTCAACACTTTTCACCGTCAGTTGAACATTCACCGGGGCATTGTCGCTCACGGTTATTTCCTTTGTTTCCATTCCGATAAAGGAAATCATCAGGGTAGCCGGTTTTTCAGGTACCCTTAAAGAAAATACACCATTAAAATCAGCAACGGTCCCTACCGAGGTTTTGCCTTTCAGTACCACTGTGGCTCCTACAATCGGGTTGCCCTGTTCATCGGTCACTGTACCATTGATGATCAATTGTTCTTGTCCGGTCACTTGTATGACCGGGAAAAAGGTTGACATACACAAAATGAGTATCATCAAAATTTTCCACCGGTTATTGCTGACCGAAAAAGAGCTTGTTAAGTTTAAGTACTCCTTTTTCATCTGTTTAAGTATGATTAATTGTTAGTTCATTTCTTGTTGTACTGCATACAAGCCAATGGTAGTGCCGGTAAATCCGTACGAGTTGGCAGTAGATAAATATTGGGCATCTACTTCATTGACTAATAATTGCCAGTCGGATTCTCCGCTTGCGAAATAAAAACCAAAACTGGCACCCGTTGAGCTTACTTTCAGCCTTATGGCTTTTCCTTTAGTATCGATGGCTTGTGAAGCAAGAGTTTCACTACCTCCGCGGCTGATTTTTTTTAGACTGATTTGATGCTTTTCTCCCGAAGCTTCTACAGCCAGGAAGTACTGATGGCGTTCATCCTTATAAAGGAGCAATCCTGCAGCTTCAGTACTGTCGTTTGGCTCAAAATACATTTTGGTGCTGGCTTCAAACTGATGGTGCTGAATGCGCCGGTTCACAAATGCCGGGGTTTCCCTTTTTGTTGCAGGGGTTCCGCATTTTAAAGCCAAAAAACCCGGATGACTGCTCAGCGAGTAGTATTCTGTGGCTGGTTTGCGCATGGTCATCCATTCCATGGCCAAAGTATCGTTGCTGAATGTTTCTGTTTTGCTGAAATTTCCAAAGGTCACTTCGGTATCGCGCTGAGCACCGGGGCGTTCTCCCATCATGGGAATGAGTTCATCGCCCTGAGTGAGGTAGGGGAAACCATCGTCGCTCCAGCGAACCGGCATTAAAAAGGTTTCGCGACCCAGGTTTTCAAATTGGTTGTCGATGGGCCTTGTAGCCAGAAAAACAGCCCACCATTCGCCTTCTTTGGTTTGGATCAGGTCGGCATGTCCTGCACAGGTGATGGGGTTGGGCCGATTGGGATCGAGGTGGCGTTGGGTCAATATCGGGTTGTTTTCCCAGGGTGTAAAGGGGCCCCAGGGCGAATCTCCCCGTAAAATAACTTCGGAATGCATGGG
>JAFGVJ010000194.1 GCA_016938055.1 Prolixibacteraceae bacterium | reverse complement strand
GGCAGGTTTTTCATGATATGCTTGAAAACCGTGATGTCGGAATAGGGGAGTCCTTCCAGGGCCAATTCATGCACTGTTTTGTTGTGTTGATATATGCTGTGCCAATTCTCAAGAAAAACCTGATCAACGGCCACTTTGGGTGTTTCAAGTTTCTCTAGAATTTCAGTCAGATTACCCTTAACCAGCGCTGTGAGGTTTTGGTAGGTATCGATTTGATCTTCCTCATCAGCAATTCGATAATGTTTCAGGTTCTTTTGCTTTTGCAACCATTGTTTCAGCCTTTTCGAAACCACAGAGCCACCAAAGCTGATGAGTACATCGGGTTTCAATTCATCGGCGGCATTCGATTCAATGTTCATCATTAGCCGGTCGACTTCAGCAATCACTTTTACACCTTTAACATTTGAGATGGGCTCGGCAAGTACAATGGCTTTTGCTGTCAGGTGGCTAAGTTGCTTGTTTAGCACCTCGTTTTTAGCACCTTCCCCGCAAATGATCATTCTTTTCTGCGATGAATTCCATGCATTGATAAGCCCTTCGATACTGGCGGTTGCTACTTTTTCGGGAGCTGAAATTTTTATTTCCGATGAAGGGAAAGGCATTTCGATATAAAAGGGCTCGGCAATGGGAACGTTGATGTGCACCGGTCCTTTAATGCCACTCACTGCGGAATTTATCACCTTATTGATTCCATCATGTTGGGCCTCCAATTCAAAACGATCGTGAACGGGCAGGTGCAAATGAATGGATGCTTTGATGTAATTCTGGTAAACATTTACCTGCCTGATGGTTTGATTGTCCTGCTGGTCAATCAAATTTTCGGGTCTGTCGGCTGTAAGTACAATCAGTGGAACGCGTTGGTAATAAGCTTCGGCCAGTGCCGGGGCATAGTTGAGCACCGCTGTACCCGAGGTGCACAATAAGGCTACTGCTTGCCCGGTAGCCAGTGCAATGCCCAAACCATAGAAAGCAGCCGAACGTTCATCCACCAAGCTGTGCAAGTGAAAATTTCCATTGCGGTAAAACAGGTCGATGAGTGGGGCGTTGCGCGATCCGGGTGAAATCACCACGTGCTGTAAGCCCTTTAGCTCACAAATTTTGACCAGGTCGGCAATATGTTGTAAGTGATGAATCAACTATTTGATAGCATTAAATTATTTCTATTCAATAAGAATTTTTGCAGTATCTAAATCTTCATAAGCTCCCGATTTCCAGTATGCTATTTGCTTTTCAAAGTTAACCATCGAAAGCAAAAGTAATGAATTCTATTTAAACTTTGTGGATGATTGAAAGCAGCGTATCGGCTTTGATTTCAGTTTCGGCCCATTCTTCTTCGGCCTGCGATTCACTGGTAATACCCGCCCCAATGTGCAGGACCAAACGGTCGCACAAAACCTGCATACAACGCAGGTTCACGTAGAGCAACACTTTTTCGTCGAGGTTAACAGGTCCCAGAAAACCGGAGTAATAGTTGCGCTTGTGTTTTTCTACTTGAACAATGAAATCCATGGCGGCCTGCTTGGGCAAGCCACAAACTGCCGAGGTAGGATGTAAGGCTTTGATCAATTGGCCCAATTGCCCGTTTACCAAGTCATAATCCAGGGTAAAGTCGGTCCTGAGGTGCACCAGGTTGCCTGCTTTTTTGGTGTAAGGACCTCGCTGGTGGAAATTTTTGATGTTGAATGATTCCAAGGTTTTTTCAATGAAACGGGTCACCAATTCCTGTTCAACACGCTCCTTGTGGCTCCAGTTATGGAGGTTCAGGTTTTCGGCATTGTATTCGCGTGTTCCGGCCAGCGATACGGTTTCCAGTTCGTTTTTATGCGAGCAGATCAGTGGTTCGGGGGTGGCACCCATCCACATTTGACCGGCCAGGTTAAACAGGTAAATAAAGGCGTTGGAATAGGAGCTGCTCAGCAGCTGAAAAATCTCAGTCAGCTTAGAACGGTAGTTGCGTTCTACCACTTTGATACGCGATATTACCGCTTTTTCGAAACGGTTTTCAGCAATGGCCTGCCGGATGGTATCTACCTGAACAATGAACTCCTTTTTACTGATGCTTCCATTGGTAAACGGCACCTCGGGCTGACCCACCGGTGCCAGGGCCAGCAGCTCATCAAAATCAACGTAATCGGTGCTGATGTAGTTCAGATCGGGATTGATAAAGTAAGTATGACAACTTTCGTCCTGGATGAAAGGCGACACCAAAAATCCTTGTTTGTCAAGTAATTCGGAAGTAATTTCAACCTTTTCGGGTTCTGGATTAGTTTGCACCACCAACCTTACCGCATCGGAATGTGGCAGTCTGTATGCAGCAAAAACCAGGTTTTTATCAATACAAAGCTGAAGTGCTTCAATGAATTTCACTTTTTTTCCTCCTCTTTTTTCTCAACAATCGCATTGGTAACACGCGCCACCGAAATAAGTTTTCCGTTTTGGTCATGAATTGTTACATCCCACACGTGCGATGTGTTCCCCCCGTGAATGAGGCTTGCAGTAGCCGTTACGAATCCGCTGCTGACAGAGGCAATGTGATGGCCGCTCACGTTCATGCCAAAAGCCAGGTACCGGCTGGTGTCAATGCTGAACAAGGATCCGGCCGAGCCCACCGTTTCGGCCAGTGCCAGTGAAGCCCCGCCATGCAGGTAGCCCATGGGTTGTATGGTTTTGTGGTTCACGGGCATGGTGGCAACTACCTTATTGGCTGTAACTTCAACAAACTCAATGCCCAGCTGGCTGATCAGTGAATTGTGGCAAAACTGGTTGATTTCTTCAATGGTCATTGTTTTAAAATTTTTCAGGGCGGCTAAACCGGGCTATCCGCTGTAGCTTTTGCTCGTGCCTCGCAAAAGGCTGTCGCTCCTATCCCTGCCGCTCGCCCGTCTGTAAAAAGCTACACAAGTTAACAAAGTTCATCCATCCGCACGGTGGATTTTATCATGAAATCAAAGACCTGATATCATCAATGATTTTCCGGGCCAAAGCATCAGCTTCATCAGTTGATTGCGCTTCGGAATAAATCCGGATGATGGGTTCAGTATTCGATTTGCGCAGGTGTACCCAGCTTTCGGCAAAATCTATTTTCACCCCGTCGATATCGTTCACCTGTTCCGATGAGTATTTTGCTTTCATTTTTTTCAAAATGGCATCCACATCGATGTCGGGAGTGAGTTCAATTTTATTTTTCGACATGAAATAGTCGGGGTAAGTGGCGCGCAAAGCCGAACAACTCATTTTTTTCTCGGCCAGTAAAGTCAGAAACAATGCAATCCCTACCAAAGAATCGCGGCCATAGTGCGAAGCCGGGTAAATCACCCCACCATTGCCTTCACCGCCAATGACGGCATTGCTAGCCTTCATTTTTTCCACCACATTCACTTCACCAACAGCTGCGGCCTGGTAGCTTTGTCCGTATTTTTCGGTCACATCGCGCAAAGCACGTGTCGATGAAAGGTTCGATACCGTATTGCCGGGGGTTTTGCTCAGCACGTAATCGGCCACGGCTACCAGGGTATATTCTTCGTTGAACATGGTTCCGTCTTCGTTGAGGATCACCAGCCGGTCAACATCGGGGTCCACCACAAAGCAAACATCCACTTTTTCAGCTTTGACCTGTGCAGCTACTTCCACCAGGTTTTCGCTAATGGGCTCGGGGGTGTGGGCAAAATGACCGGTGGGTTCGCAATTGATTTCCACCACCTGATTCACGCCCAATGCCTTGAGTAATTTTGGAACAACAATTCCACCAACAGAGTTAACCGCATCGACGGCCACTTTAAAGTTGGCGGCTTTAATTTTTTCAACATCAACCAATTCCAGGTCCAATACTTGCTGAATATGAATGTTGGTATAGTCTTTTTCGCTAATGGAACCCAAAGCATC
>JAFGVJ010000193.1 GCA_016938055.1 Prolixibacteraceae bacterium | reverse complement strand
TTGATTGCAGGCCGAAAAGACCAGCATGATTAACAGTAATAAAAAGGGATTTTTCATGGTGTTCTGTTTTAATGATGTTATAAATGATGTTTAAAAGAATGTTGGGGCCATTAAGTTACAATTTTTAATTACAATTTGTTTAGTGATTAAGTAATTCTGTGAGCAACAACATGGTCTGCTCAGATCTTTTTTTTTTGGGTAAGCAATATTTATTAAACAGAACAAATTTATATTTGTATAAACCAATACCAAAACTACACCAATTTAAAACCCCTTTAATCGCTATTGATCAGGCAAAATGTGTCAATTGTCATGCTTGTATTACTGCATGTCCTGTAAAGCTCTGCAACGACGGAAGTGGCAGTTATAAGAAAATCAATCACCAAATGTGTATTGGATGCAGCAGTTGTGTTGATGCATGTACTCATCAGGCCCGAACCGTGATTAATGATTTTTCAGCTTTTCAAACTGCCCTTGAAAAAACGGAAAGTATGTTAGCAATTGTGGCGCCTGCTATTGCAGCAAGTTTCCCGGATACTTACCTTAATCTGAATTGCTGGTTCAAATCGAGTGGTATTGCTGCCCTTTTCGATGTGAGCTTCGGGGCTAAGCTTACCGTTAAATCCTGCCTTGAGCACATCAAAGTGAATAAGCCTAAAACAGTTATTGCACAACCATGTTCGGCCATTGTCAATTACATTGAAATTCATCAGCCGGAATTGATAAAGTACCTGGCACCGGCCGATAGTCCAATGGCAGATACAATGAAAATGATCCGACATTTTTATCTGGAATACAGCGAACATAAAATTACCGTGATCTCTCCCTGTATCGCCAAAAGGAGAGAGTAGGACGCCATAGGACTGGATGAATTCAATGTTACCATTCAATCATTGCATCAGTTTTTTAAGGAGAAAAAAATCAATTTAAAAACATTTAAGCCCATGGCCTTCGACATTGATAAGGGAATTGCTCCCTTACTCATTGATTGTTTGAATTGCGAAAAAGTATGCAATGGTGGCCCGGGTACGCTTAATCGCGAAAAGTCATACGATGAGATTGAGCACCTTGTTGAAAAAAAAGGATGGAGGTTCAGCTTTCATACGGGATCAACGGGAAAGAAAGAAAATCGAAAAAGGGAATAAAGAAATTGAGAAAGACCATTGATCAGTACTGGAAAACAGGTTTGTATGCCCGAGAATACACCGATCACTCGGCATTCAACAACATCGTCGTTCCCAATAATGAAGATTTAAATGCCATTTACCTGCGAATGAAGAAATATGGTAAAGAAGATATTTTCAATTGTTCATCGTGTAGTTATGGCAATTGTTTCGACATGGCCAATTCCATTCACAATGGTTTGAACAGGATAGAAAATTGACATTATTACAACTACAAATAGCTGCTTGAAATAGCTGCAAAGGTTTCTTTAGCTTTGGTTAAGGTTGATCAGCACTCCAAAACCATTGGCAAAATGGTTGAGCTTTTCAAAACGCTGGAGGATGATTTCATCGCTATGTACGAATCATTTAATAAGCAAAAAGGAATGATCAATGACTTTACGCAAATTGCCGATGCCATCATTGGAATCTCATTTCAAACCAGTATCCTGGCCGTAGATGCTGCCATTGAAGCTGCGCGTACAGGTGAAGTTGGGAAGGGCTTTGCTGTTGTTGCATATGAAGTCAAATCACTGGCCATTAATACCTTTGATGAGGTAGGTAAAATCAAACCTTATGCTGAACGGATGAACAGCTTGTTCGTAGAAGTATCTGCTAAAATTGAAACCGCATCAAAGGAATTTGTTTTAGGAAAGGAAATATCAAACACTGTGGCAGACGATCTTTAGCAGATGTATGAAATAGTGCAGGAGTTGCAGTCGCAAACCGGTGTGCTGACCTATTAAAGCATTGTGGATGAAGCATGAAATTGAATGAAAAATTAAAACCAGTAAGTATCCATGGTATAGCTTTGGTTTTTACTTATTATCAAATAACCCAATGGGCAGGATTCAATCCTTTACACAGCGCACATTATAACCATGATTATTAAGAGCATCATATCCAACTGCATCATCAATTACATAGCTTATGTTTACGTAGCGACTTGAGTTTGAGTTATTACTTTCAGAATAAGTCCACCAGTTGGCAGTTTCTCCAAAGAAACTAAATAAGCCATGATAATGACGAAATCCATTCGGCTGGGCAGAGAAACTGTATTCATTGGTTCCGTTTCCGTTGTCTTTCCATCCGTTGGTGGTTTTAAGATTCTTGCCTGCCGTATTTATACCTCCCACATTTTCAAATAATTCTGCCCATTCTTCGTAAGTAGGTACATGCCACCCTGCAGGACATAAATTACCTGTTTCGACGGCGAATTTGTTATAGAGGGCCCCATAATTTCCATAAGCAGCTTGATCATTCCAATACCAGCAATAAGCAGGAGTCCCGTTATTCAAAAGATTTGACCATTGATTGTCATCGGTTACGAGGTTTACATGGGTTGCCCGAAGGTTTTCGGCCATCCACACCTGGTTGCCGATTTTCACGGTTTTATAGCTTTGACCATCGCGGGAGTCGGTTATTGAGCCAAAGGAGACTTCTCCTCCCGTATTTCCTCCCAGTGGGTCCCCTTCAATGCATCGCACTGAGAATCCGTTTTCGCGAATGTAGTCGTAGCGATAAACATCGGAATAGTTATAACGCAGGTGGCGAAACCAGGAATTCGAACCAAATTCCGTTGCACTCCACCAACTGCCATATTCACCTGCAGTGTTGAAGTATCCGCTGCTAAAGCGGCTTCCGCCTGGAAGGGCGCTAAAGCCATAGTCATCTGTACCGTTTCCATTTTCGTGCCAGCCATTGGTAGCTTTCAGTTTTTTCCCTTCATCAATACCCCTCCAACCACTATTGTCAGTCACATTCTGATTCATACCAATATACATTTCCAATTGTTTCCACTCATCATCATCGGGCAAATGCCAGCCTTCGGGGCAAGCAGTTAATGAAGCCTGCCAGTTATACAATGCCCCGTAGGTTTGAAAATTTTGTGTTGTTTTTGCTTCGATTGCATCAGTTCCTTCATATCCATAAACATAGTAATAGGGTTCAATATTCGATCCAAGCGAAGGAGAGACAACATTCGGCAGATAGGATAGGTTTTCGGCCATCCAGGTCTGCTCACCTATTTGTATGGTTTTGTAAGTATGGCCATCACGGACATCGGTAATATATCCGTAGCGATCATCCTTTTTGATGCAACGGACACTGAAACCATTATATTTCATGAAGTTATCACGGTGTATTTTTTCTGTATTATAGTTCAGGTTGCGATAAAATGCTGTGTTGCTATCGAATTCAGGAGCACTCCACCAGTCGCCATATTCTCCAATGCCTTTAAAACCCTCATCATTGCGGTAACCACCAGCAAGACCGGAAAATCCATATTCATCGGTTCCATTTCCATTGTCTCTCCATCCACTTGTTGATTTAAGTTTTTTACCTTCATCGGTGCCTCGAAATTTTTCACCATCTGCTTCATTCAGGCTCATGCCAATGTACATCTCCAATTGTTTCCATTCTTCATCTGTGGGTAAAGCCCATCCACTGGGACAAGCATGCATGGCAGCCGTCCAGTTGTATAAAACGCCATAAGATTCATAATTATCGGCCGACTTGGCAGCATTTACATTCGTGCCTTGATAACCGTGTACATAATAATAAGGTTCGGTATTTGATCCAACCGATGAAGGGACAACAGTAGGCAGATAGGCCAAGTTCTCGGCCATCCAGGTCTGGTTACCAATGGTTATGGTTTTGTATACCCTGTTATCGCGTGAATCGATGAAGGTTCCGGTTACCGGTTGGCTATTATTGTTGCTTCCTGTAAATGCCGGGTAATTGACGTGTAAAGTAACCCGGTGCTGGCAACTGTCATCGGTCGATGTGAAAACATCATCCGTAATTTTAACCAGGGCATAGGAACCATCGTTCAGAC
The DNA here is from genome assembly GCA_016938055.1 of Prolixibacteraceae bacterium. GTDB lineage: Bacteria > Bacteroidota > Bacteroidia > Bacteroidales > Prolixibacteraceae > Roseimarinus. The sequence continues at coordinate 5,309 of JAFGVJ010000193.1, read as the reverse complement.
GGAAAACCAATACTGTATTAAGAGGTGCTTCACGGCAGTCTTTTGTATATTCGCCAGCTGGCGCCGCTGTAAGGGATTCAAAAGACGATACATTGGTTATTTCATATCTCCCACACAAAACTGGAAGATCAGTGCACCAGGGCTCGTTATATATTCCATCGAAGTTGCTGCTAACGTTGGTGGCACTAATAAAACCCAAGTTGAAATCATACGCATTGTTGTAATTGTCCATCACAATTTCGTCATATTTGTTTGGATCCCAATACTTATCATCCAGTGGACAACCTTGAAGGAATAAGGCTAGTATCAGTGCTATTGTTCCAAGTAGAGATAATCGTTTCATATTCTTTAGATTTAAAAATCATAATGCATTCTTTTGCTTCAAACTTTGTTTGTATACTGCAGTTGTAAATGCAGCTTATTTAAATAATTTGATGAGAAATAATTTCTTGTGCAAACCTCTTACTTATCATAAGAGAAGCATTACTTTCGTTAATTAATTGTCCTTCTTTATTATATGTTAAATCAAACCTGATTTTTATGGGAATGGCAAATTCATTGGCAAAACTTAATTTGACATCAAAGACTCTTATAAAGTTGAATTCGTCGGGGACTTCTGGTGTCTGATCCAATGAACTAACTGTCAGAGTGAAAACTTCGGAAGTTAAGCCCTGAGGTATGGTAACGGATAAGCCTTGAGGTAGTGTAACCGTTGCAGGTGAATTTGTCACATTAAGTGTGGTATCTAAAATAATTTCTAAGTTAATTTCAGTATTTGGCGGGTCATCAGGTATGAGGATTAAGTTACAGCTGGTGCAAAATAAAGTGTAGATGATAAGGACACTAATGAATGGTATGTTTTTGTATAATTTCACAACATACAATTTTGAAGCTAATTTATACAGATAAATTGTTCAAAGTCAATGATAATTTACAAAACGTAAGGAATTGATTACAATTCGTTGAGATCTGATTACAATTCGTTTAGTAGATATGTGATAATATTTGAGGCCATCATAAAATGCCCCGCTTCCAAATTATGAGTTATGTACAAACAAGGAGGAGGTTGTTTAAGAGTTTTTGGCCGAATATTTTTAAAAAACAAAACCAGCAACAGCCTGTTAGCCGTCACCGGTTTTGAATTTACTAATCATCATATAAACTTAAAAAAAAGATCGTTATTCCTATTTATACTGATACGCTGCTTTACGCAAGCGATCCATGATGGCCATCCCAATGCCGGTTTCCGGAACGGGTTCCACAACAATGAATTTCACGCCACTTTCTTCCAGCTGATGCAGCGCACTGAACAGATTTACAGCCGCTTCCCTTAAATCGTTTCCAGTCGATAAAGAAAGTGATAACTGATATTCCCCTGTATTTTGAAGCGGGCTCAGTGCAAGGTAACCGGCATTCCCGAGATCGCCTTTTATGGCACTTTCTCCTTGTATGTATACCGGTATGCGCGGACTGTAATGTGATTTCAATTGGCCAGGCGACTGAAGCCGGTTTTCCCGCATATTATGAATTTCGGGAAGCACCTCTTCCAGATCAGCCACTGTGATGACCCCGGGTCTTAACAGCTTAAAACCATTGCCCGATAATGTAATGACTGTTGATTCGATACCAACAGTTGTTTTTCCACCGTCGATGATAAAGTCGACATGGGGCAATTGCTTGCCAACATGACTGGCCAGGGTTGGGCTTAGCATACCAAACTTATTGGCGCTGGGCGCAGCAATTGGGGTACCCGATTCCCTGATCAGCTCAAGCGCAACCAGATGATCTGGCATGCGCACAGCCACTGTGCTAAGTCCTGAAGTAACAATGTCAGGCACACTGCTTTTTTTGGGCAGAACAATGGTCAATGGTCCCGGCCAAAATTTCTCAATAAGCTTGTCAACGAGTTCCTTATTTTCAATTTCAGCCAGTAAACCCAGGCCATCGGCTTCTGCAATATGAACAATCAGCGGATCGAATGCAGGACGTTCTTTAATTTCAAATATCCGTGCAACTGCCATGGGATTAAAGGCATCGGCACCCAAACCGTAGACTGTTTCGGTAGGGAATGCTACTACTCCGCCTTTTTGAATCACTTTAGCTGCGTTGGATATCACTTGATTATTAACCATATGTTTCCTGGGGTTCGCCATCAATATTTAGCGCTTAACTTTTGAATAATCAAAATCACTGCTTAGCTCATAATCGTCGATGTTGTTAAACGAGTATTGGTAGCTCATGGGCACAATTTCGTTGTATTCATCGATGCTGGCATCGGCCAAACAGGCTTCGATGAGGCGTCGTCCGGTTTGTAACAAGTCGGGTGTCAAATATTTTTGCAATTCCTTTTTGAAAAATTCCTGCAATAGCTCAGCACCTTTATCATAACCTTCTGTTCCCACTTCAGGCTGGTTATAAACTTTTAAGAAGCGTAAGGGTATTTTGGATCCTTCAAGGGTAAGGTAATTGAGCTCGTATCCCAGCAAGGGACATCGGGCTGGCTGGTATTGATCGCTGCGTAACTTTGCAACACCCCTTCGTGTGAGATATTCACGCATGAGCAGCTGAGGCTTGAAACCTACTTTCCACACACCAATGTTCTGATTTGGTACTAAAGTAAAGGTAGTACGCGGTGTTTCGATGATCTGTTTCAGCAACATGTTGGCATGGGTTGTTCTTTTCCCGGTGGCAAATGGCCAGTATGAACCAACCCCTTCGCTTTCCATATTACCGGTACCCACAATGCTTGGATTGTTATGTCCTCGGGGTGCTACAAGTCGCCAAAGCCATGCAAGTGCCGGTGGTAAGATGTGAAACATGCCTACAATACCATAAGTAGGATTTTCACTGGTACAGATGGGGGTGCGGATTCCAAAACTTCTGATATCAACCGAAACCGGTTTGCTCACAACATTGGGTACTATGTCACGTGGCAAGATAACCCTTGGATTGGGACAGGGTTTCCCGGGTTCATCCTGTATGTGATCCCATATCAAGGCTGTTGCTTCAGGTTTGGTGTCGATATTCAGGAAAAGCAATGGTTTGGACGGATTGATGGTCACTTTTTCAAGAAAAGGGTCATCACCATATTGTGTTACACTGTCGACCCTTACAAACCAGGCGTTTTCAGCATCAATAATGCGTAATTTGCCATCGTTACGCTGTATGGTAGGATGACAAAAGGCCATATCGTCGGCAACCGGATTGAAGGAACAAAACCGCGGAATGGTGATGAAACGTTCTTCTCCGGTAATGGTATTTTGACCCAACTTCACCCGGCCGTCGGGTTCACGTACAATGTGCTGGTGCAGCTCACTTTTGCCTCCTCCGCTGGCACCTTCGTGCATAAAAGTGGTCATGTTGTCGTAGGGACTGATTGACTGAACTGCAGAGCAATGCGCTGTAACCCATTCTTCCTTTTCACCTTGAGTTAATAATACTCCGTAAAGTCCTTTTTTGGCACTTGGTCCCGGATAAAGATTGTAAGCATACAGCTCATGTACCTTTTCGGTACGGTTATGAACCACCACTTGTTTTCCATTAAAATGAGTGTGACGAAAAACAGGTGCAACAAAGATGACTGATTTTATTACTGCCGAAGGTTTTAAAACGTCCAACGAAATAATTTCCTGTAGCATTGATAAGCCCAGTGCAAAAAAAGCAGCATTGGCAGGTGCAATGGCTATGCCGAGGGAGCCAATGCCTGCGCGCCCTGCAAAATAAAAGAAAACAGCTAATTCCTGATCCTTGAGCCAAGCAACTGTTTCTTCTTTGATGTCCTCAAAATCAAAGCCATACTTATCTTTGAACCTGGTTTTATCGGTTGGCTTGTTATCGGCTATCGACATGGTCCCCGGATCCCTGCGTCGCATGTAAGGCTCAGTATAATTGGCCGATATGCCGTTTTTTACCCGGTGAACAAGCACTTCGGTATATTCACCTTTGCCCGGAATATTGTATTTTACTTCGAAGTATTTGTTTTCTTTTCCGTTTGTGGCAACATCCACCAGCTCATCTGTTGTGTTGAAAAATGTGTAGCCCTTACAATTTTGTAAGATATCGCTTACATTTTCAGGCAATTCAACCCTTTTGTTTTTTAGCACTGTTTCAAAAGTATTCATCATTGATCTCCTTCCTTCAACTAAAAATCATTATTAATTCGTATTTAATAAATTTAGTACAACTTAATCTTGTGAACAAAAAAATTAGATGTTTGGTGGGGTAATTACCCAAATTACCTCTGAATTTCCCTTGTTAATGTTCTTCATTTGGTGAGGGATCCCTGAATTAAAATAAAAACTGTCGCCGGTTGAAAGGATGTATTCCTTTTGATCGAGTTCAATGAGTACCGTACCCGCAATTACATGAATAAATTCCTGCCCAGGATGCATGATCATGAACTCAGTAGCATCAGAACCTTCGGTGAATACCATGGAATAGGTTTCCATTTGTTTGTGCGGATCATGATGCGATAGTAAGTAAAGACTAGTACCTGCTTCATTTTGTTTCACAAACTTTTTTTCAGCACTTTTTATTCTTGGATTTTGCGAAAGTGTTTCGTATTCTCCAATAATTTCTCCCACGGTGGTGTTCAAACAATCGGCAATTGTTTTCAAGTTCAGAATAGAAGGAAATGCTTTGGCATTCTCAATCTGGGATAAGGCACTGGAACTGATCCCAACCTTCTTGGCTAAATCATTCAGCTGCATGTGCAAACTTTCCCGCTTTCTTCGTATTCTTTCCCCTAAACGTTTCAATTTCTAGTTGTTCAAGTAATGGTTTGATTGAAAATTATTTTATCAACATTCAACAGCACAAAAATAGTGCATCATCTTTGTTTTGATTTAATCTACTAAATAATTTAAGTAATACTTAATATTTTCCTAACTTGATTGTTTGTGATGTTGCGAAGGAGCATCCATGGTACGAATATGGTATAGCTTTGGTATAGCTTTGGTGTTAATGAGGTCATACGGGTGAGATCCACAAAAAAGGGATGAGATCCAACGGTTTTGCAAGTCAAATGAATACCCCGTTGTGGAAAAGACTTTCATAATGTTGCCGGCCAAATCGTCAACTTCCACCCTGTCGCAAACTCTTACAGGTCTTTCGAATAAAATGATGATCCCGCTGGTAAAATTATTGGTTTATGTTTTTCCGCGAATTTCATTAAGTCTTTAAATCTCGCCATGGTTCCATCATTATTAATAATTTCTATGTTCCTGATGTAAGTTATCTGTCTGGTTTGTAAGGAGGTCTTATGAAATTGATTAGCAAAAATCTGCTTAGTTTCAGCTACTTTCCCCAGT